>NZ_JAPDVG010000001.1:3565000-3745131 GCF_026015625.1 Segatella copri
AAAAAAGGAAGGGCTTCAATATGTCAGTATCCAAAACAAGACAAAAACTGGTAGATGTCGCACGACAACTCTTTGCCAAGAATGGTATAGCAAATACTACGATGAATGATATTGCTGTAGCTTCTGGTAAGGGAAGACGTACGCTTTATACTTATTTCAGTAGGAAGGAGGATGTCTATTACGCGGTGATAGAATCAGAGTTGGAGCGTCTTTCGGATAAGTTGGACGAGGTTGCTAATTGCAAGATGCGTCCACAGGATAAAATCATCGAGCTTATCTATACTCACCTCAGTATGATCAAGGAAACGGTTGTAAGAAACGGTAACCTCCGTGCTGAGTTCTTCCGAAACATCTGGATGGTTGAGAAGGCGAGAAAAAACTTCGATGAAGACGAAATAGAGATTCTCAGAAGAATTTATGCCGAAGGAAGAGAAGATGGTGAGTTTGATATTGATAACATCGATCTGGTGGCCGATATTACTCACTATTGTATCAAAGGTCTCGAGGTTCCGTTTATCTATGGACGTTTGGGCCATGGCATGAATGTGGAGTCGAGCAAACCTCTGGTTGCCAAGGTGGTTTATGGTGCCTTGGGAAAGTCGGGCTTGAAACTCTAGATAAAAGATAGTAAATACGTAACTAATTGATAATTAATTAAATAAGAAAGAAATGGGATTATTAAGTGGTGTTGGTGTCTTAGTGCCTAACACCTTGGTTATCAGAATGGTTACATCGATGTTTCTAGGTTTTAGCCCCTTAAAAAAGGGTCAAAAATGGCTGTTTTTGCTACCTTTAGATACATCATTCGGCAAATTCTCGGCAAATTCTTAATGAAACTATGGCAAAATCAACTCTTAGATTAGATAAGCGCCGCCCATTGAAAGATGGCACATACCCAATACAGATTGTGGTTGGCCATAACACAGACCTATATATAGGAACAGGAATATCGGCGGCTCCGGAGGAGTGGGATCCATATACTCTGATGTATGTAGGCAAAAATGCCCGCCGTGTCAACAGCGCCTTGGTTGCCATGCTCACATCTGTTAGGAACAGGATCCTCGAACTCAAAGAGATCGGAATGTGGAATAAACTGACCCGCCCACAGATCCGGGAGATGCTGTTAGATGTGGATCTTGAAAAGCCATCTGAACAGATTCCTACATTGGCCGAGGTCTTTGAAAAAATGATGATCGGTAGGCGTGACAATACCAAAGCGATAGTTAAAAGCACGATCCTTAAGCTGAATGCCTATTGTGGGGATGTCTCCAAAATCCATTTTAGCGATATTAGCCGCACATGGTTGGAGGATTTCTATATGTCGATGAGTGATTTATCTGTCAATACCAAATCAACCTATATGAGGATGCTACGTAGGGCATTCAATTGGGCCTTGGATAGAGATCTCACAACTAACAATCCATTCCGATCATACCACATTCCATCTGAGGAAACGAGGATGAGGGATCTTCCAATTGAGAAAATGAGGCAATTAATGGCCTTGGATCTTCCGGGAATGTACAAAGAATACCGGGATATTTATCTCCTCACGTTTTATCTGATTGGCATCAATACGGTGGATTTATCGAGATTGACACCCGAAAGTCTGGTGGATGGCCGAATAGAATACAGAAGATCCAAAACTAATAAGATCTATAGTATTAAGGTGGAGCCGGAGGCGATGGAGATTATTAATCACTACCGGGGCAAAAAACATCTTATCAGTATATTTGACCGCTACAAAGATTATAAGGCTCTACAGGGCTCCGTAAACAATGCCTTGGCAAAAATGGGTCTTCCCGATGTCGATGCAGATGGGAAAATTAAAAAAGCGGGCAATGGCCGTGTAATAATGAAACCGCTGCAAAAAGGCCTGTCTCTCTATTGGGCTCGTTACTCATGGGCCACATACGCCGCGGATCTCGATATACCAAAAGACACGATCAGCGAGTCTCTTGGTCATTCCCATGGTGCAAAGGTCACAGGTGTATATATCAAATTCAATAGAGATAAGATTGACGCGGCAAACCGAAAAGTCATAGATTACGTATTAAACATAAAAGGTAGTGGGGCATAGCCTCACCACCTTTACTTATTATATTGCCTTATTCTTTTTTTTCTCCATGTATCTGGACACTCCGAGGAGGATAGCAATCACCAAGACAACAATCCCGAATGTCACCCAAGTATTCGAGGATCCCGCCTCTTTCTTAGTTTTCAATTTTGCCGGATCCGGATCCTTATTCTGATTAGCCTTGATTGCATTCTGAGAGGCCTTAGTATTGGTCGATGTATCTTTGATAACAGATATATTTTTATGCTCCTGAGCATTGATAGATGAGCCCCCATGGATCCCTTTGACCTTATGGAGGATTATATTACCATCTTTATCCACACTCACAGATCCGCAACTGTCGGTAAAATCGATACGGAGCCATTGATCTCTCTTGATGATCGTTGTACTTGTATCTGTCGCTGTTACCTTGACAGCTTGGCTGTCTGCATACACACGGGAGCTGTCAATGTACGTGACAGACTCTCGGACACATGGCTGTTTGCTCTTACATGCCCCTAAACTTACCAATACTAGTAAGCATACGGAAAATAAAAAAAATCGTTTCATACGCTAAAAAATTAAATGTTCTTGTACTCTGTCGTTGCATCGAATGATGGACAGGCCTTGGCCGCAAAATCACGGTGGCCATGAATAGAGGCCTTAGGATATTTGGCTCTGAGCTTCTTCAGCAGGGCCAATAACGCCTCCTTTTGGGCCGCCGTTCTTGTGTCCTCTGGTGTTCTACCATCCGCGGCCAATCCCCCCACATAGCAGACTCCGATGCTGTTCTGGTTATGCCCGAGGCAATGAGCTCCGATTTCGCTCTCTGGTCTGCCGGGCTCAACCGTACCATCCAAATCGACTACGTAATGATAGCCGATACACTTCATCTTACGCTCTCTGTGCCATCTGTCGATGTCGGCAGCCTTAAAGTTTTTGCCCTCAGGTGTAGCCGCACAATGCACGATAATCTCATTGATCTTTCTCATATCTCTAATAATTAATAACCATTTTGTGGATCGCGTTTAGCGCAACCCTTAATAACACATTTATATTTTTGCAGATCCATTTCTAGCTTGGCCTTTTCCTTGGTTAGGTCTAGGATCTCCAAATTCTGTTTTCTCACTAGGTCGGTCTGCTCGGCAAATCGCTCCTCCTTGGCTTTAAGCTGAGATTGCAGAAAATCTGTTGTCTCACGTAGAACATTAAATTCTACGTTATCAGCCTCAGCCTCTTCCTTGCGATGGTTGGTCTTGCGATTGAGTAGGTATCTTAAGGCCTCCCATCCGCCCAAAGCGGTGATCATCGATGCAATTATTTCGATCATTTCCATCTTATATCATTTCTAATTCGTATATAACTTTGTTTCGTTTTTGCTCCACAATAACATTGTAGTGGGAGCTTAAAACTTTTACTAACTCTACATCCAAACAATCCGATGCGAGGATGATCTTATGATTCTTAATAGTCACCGTCTCTGATTCTTTTAAGAGTTATACATCTTTTTCTATATTTTCGCTTGATGGCCAAAACTTCAAAATGGCCTTTGACAAATACGTATTCCTTGAATATATGAGGCGAAATCATAGATAAGATCTTACGCCTGTTATGATACTCATTCGTGTGCCTGAGTAAACCCAGATAGGAATTGAGGCTGTTAACACAATGCTCTACCTTGGTGATTGTGGTTGCCTTGTTTAATCTCCTCACCATTGAGATCGCATTTGTGATGGTTCTATTGCAAGTATATACTCTGCCCGGTTTTACAATCGATCCTGTAAACTCGATGCCTTTGCTGTAGTGTTGCAAATAGAATTTTTTCTCATTCAGCCGCAAACCATATTTCGCTAATAACTTTCTGATCTTCGGGATGAGCGCCAATAGTTTTTGCTTATCCTTGCTGATGCAAAAGAAATCATCCACATATCGGCCATGGTGCTTAATTCCCTCGGCCTCGATATACCAATCAAGAATGTTGAGGAGGAAATTAGCAAAGATCTGGGCAAAGAGATTGCCGATAGCGATGCCTCTGCCCTCACCATTCGTGAATAACGATTTTGATTTGTCGAGATGGTCCCAATAGCTCGCCGGGCTATGCCGCTCACAATTCTCCTCAGGGCGGTGCAATATGACAACACGACAAAGAAATCTGAGATCCTCCTTATCTGGACCCTCATAGTTTTCAACAATGAACTCATCGATCATGTCTGCCAACATTCTTTTGATGATGCTCATAAAGAAACCTTTTAGATCCAAGCCTAGGATCCAACAATCTTCTGTGTAGTTATTGCTGCACTCGATAATATCTTGCTTAAGGATGTTGATGCCATATAATTGGCCTTTTCCCTTTCTGCAATTAAATGTCCGAGGAGAAAATATTTTCTCGAATAGAGGATTTAATCTTATCGCAATATAATGATGCACGATTCGATCCTCGAATGCCGCTGCAAATACTTCCCGGTATCTTGGTCTAGTCACAACAAAGCATATAGACTTACCGGGGCGGTATGTCCTATCATTGATCCTGTCTCTTAGACAGATCAGCTTTTCCTCATAATTCATTTCATATACGATTGAACTTGCTGAGGTTCTTTTGCTGTGCCTACAATCAAAATATGCTTCTAGCATCCACTCTGTTGTTACCATACTATATATATTTAATAACTGCGCTAGCTTCCATGATTAATGCTGAAACAGGCCTAACTCTGTTCGTGTTGCTAGCCTTAGTGTTCCAATTGTTCGTATTACCATCGTTGAGGTTGAGATTCCAAGCGTTGGTCGCACTATTCTCGGCCGCAATCTGTGGCATATTGTCTTATTCTTAACCCTAAATGAGGGTACATGCCCCATTTATCACGGAAAACTGCTCGCTCGGTTCTGTCGTAACATTCCGATTCTGGCTTACTCCCTATTACTTAGATAGAGAGTTTTTCCACGCTGTCATTTGTTTACCTATTTTATCTGTTAGCTCAATTATCTCGGCATGGATGCCCATACCTTTTATCCATTTTCTTTCTCCGGCTATTCGGATCAATGTTTTAAGAGTCTCAAACAGGGCCCTAAAATTATCGATGTGCTTGATACGTTCATTTCTATCTCTGGTCATATACGCTGCTGCAAATTCCTGTATTAAAGATACACTTGTATCTTGCATTCTGCTGCCGATAGTGAATTTATAGTTTCTCGGAATGTTTGGTGTTACATCCAAGACTTTATCAAGCAATCTGCGAGTATCTAAATATATCTGTGTATTTGATACCAATTTCAGTTTCTTTTGTTCCTCTGCCATTATTCCATATACCTAAGTAATTGGTACGGCTTTCGCCGTACCTTTTAAGATTAAAGATTAAAAATTGAAAACTAACTAATAAATGCTGAAACAGGCCTAACTCTGAACGTGGTGCTAGCCTTAGTGAACCAACCGCCCGTACTACCATCGCCGAGGGTGAGAAGCCAAGCGTCGGTCGCACTACCCTCGGTAGATGTCCAATACCAAGTCTCAGCTAATTGTGTAGCACCATTGATGAGAGAGAGGCAATAATTGATCTTTTGCATATTGGCATAGATCATGAACATCTCACCCAATGATGGGAGCCACCATTTACCCGCTGTGAGTCCCTTACCATTCGCGTTCGCTCTGCTGTAGAGATTACAATATCCCGGAGCATACGATGCTGTGTTGGTGATAGCTGCCGATGTGGAGGCAGCCACCTGTTTAGCTGTTGATGCCTTACCATTCCAATCATTCATGGCGGTTACTCGATCACCTGTTGTCGTACCGCCGCCGCTGATAGCTGCGCTACTCCACTTCAATGATGCCTCTGTCGGTGCTACTACGAGGATCTTTCCACCCTCGACAACTACAACACCATCTGCGATCTCGCCACTACTCTGGAGTGATGGCCACTTATGAGGCTTGACCATTAAAGGATAATCATCACTCTTACGATGATACATGATGAAAACACCATCATACATCTGGTTGAGATTGGCTCCTCCCAATAATGCAGTCTTAAGATCATTGAGACTGATGAGAGTCACCTTACCATTCGGATCCGTCATTGGAAACTTCTGATTCGCATTGATGGTTGTTACCGCCGTCTGTGAACTTAATTTTTTTACTGTTGCCATAATCTAAAATGTATTACTAAATTATTCTCCTGTAAATTGTCCGCTAATCGCATACCATGCACCACCAATACACTTAAAGCGTATATAGGCGTCTGGTGCCGTTGTAACGACGTCGTTTTTAAAATTGGTGTACTCAACATTAATTTTTTCTACCGCTATGTTGCTTGACACGATGGCTGCGTTTTGCTTAACATAAAAATCGTCATTGTCCTGTGCTTTAACGATTGTACGATAGCTTAAAGAACTCGACGGCGGCATTTTGGTAAAGATATTAATTTCTAAACCATCATAGTTAGCTGCCTTTGGCAAAACTATAAATGTCCGTTTTGTCGGATTCTCTACATAGTAGAAGTTGTACGGCTCGTTTACCGGGTCTATTGTGTATGTACTGCCGGGCGTTACTTTTCTGACTGTGCCATAAAACATATTGGCTTTCACTGATCCCTCAAAAGAACTATTACCTTTTACCGTAATGTTTTTGAAAGTTCCGCTATTGCAAGTAACGTTGCCGTCTTTTGCCTGAAAGATGATGTTACCGTTAGCGTCTTTCATGTCGATAGCCTCAACCCCCAAATTTTTGACTAAAGCGTACTGCGCTAACAGTATCTTTGTAGCCACAATTTCCACCGGGTCGGCTAACTTCCAAAGTCCGCTATTGGTGTCTGTTGCACTTCCTGGGTTATTGCTTGCAGTCTTGGTGTGCGATTTGATGCAAGAATAATAGTAGCCACCATACAAAACTACGTCCTTGTATTCCTCGCCACTTGCTCCCGACTGAAACATATATCCTACGGCGCAATCGCTCCACGCTTGTGGGCCTCGTAGTGCTGGGCCACGGTCTCCCTTACTCCCCGATGATCCCGGGTTGCCCCTTTCACCGCTCATAATTAAGACGGTCGCTCTTTCTTTCACACTTGTGCCGTTGATTGCCACAATAGTGCCATATAGGCTAACCGAGATATTTTCTTTATCCGTGACAACACCGTTGATTACGATGGTGTCTCCGATCTTCATATCTGAGGCGTTATTGATGCCTGTCCAATTAATCTCTGTGCCAACTTTTCCATACGCTTGCCATTGCGCCTGTGTATAACGGCGCAATTCGGTAACAGCCGTTATTAGGCTGTTACCTTTTTCTCCTCTACGGAGGAATTTTACAATTCTCGTTATTGCACATCCCATAGCTTTAATCTTTAGCTGTCATTGTTATTGATACATCACCTCCGGCCTGTACACAATGCTCTCTCTTAACAGTGCATGAGCTTTTCGCCGTAGTGCTATCGGTGTTGAGGATAACACCCGCCGCGTCCTTGATCACAAAATAAAATTGTGTATCGAGGGCTTTGGTTCCTGTTCCTCTCTTGACTACAACAGGAGTGTAAACAACCTGCCCATTACCGCTAGCATCCTCATCGATCGTTTCGTCTTCTGGGACAGGATGAGGGTCAATGTCGAATGGATCCGAGGAGTCCATCACCCCCTGAATATCTTTGCCAATTTCTACTCCCGCGAGATTGACGGTCACACGATATTCTCCGTATGTATCGATGTCTGTGGCTGCAACAGTTATCGTTTGAGCTGTTTTGTTCGCTAGGATTGCCCATCCGGATTTGCCCATCTTCTCCCATTGATAAGTGAGATCCTTTGTGATTTCCTCACCGTTCTGACTTGCTACGGCCTTAAGCACACAGGATCCGGATTTATCGCGAATGACAAAGTTATTGTTATCACCCGCCTTAATTGTCACACGATAACTTGTGCCTGTTGACTTCTGGATTGGTATGGTGTAGGTAGCTTGGATCTGATCAACCTGTGTACCATAGCTCACAGTACCCACCATCTTTATTGTTGCCGGAGCAAAGCCGGAGGCCTCCACAATGTTCTTGACAATCTTCAAGCCATAGTATAACTGATTTGTACTTGGAGAGATCTTTTTGAACAACCCCGCAAATGTTCCGCTCGATGTATCTCCATTAAACTCAATTTTCTGGCCATTGAAATAATAGAGCACAGCATCGGGTGTTACAATTCCCTCGGCTGATCGGCTCGATGTACACACAAAATTAAGGAGTGGGGTAGTGTTGGCAAAATTAGGATAAATCTTGCTCACTTCACTCTCAGATCCTACCCATTCCTGATAGAGATCTCCATCCGGGCATAAAATCGTAGCTGTATATGTGCCCGCTTTGCTGAGGAATTTAATCGTTCTCGTTGCTGATCCACTACTCATGCTCTACCTCCTTTTCTTCTTTATTGGCCTCAGGCTTATCTGTCTGCTGCTCTGTGTTTATAACTTGGCTGTCTTTCTCAGACTCAGAAGAGGATGCCCCGTCCCCCTGTACTCCCTCTGTGGTTTCTGCGGAATTATTATCCCCGGTATCAACAGATGGCTGTGGATCCTCAGTTTCCTGTACTCCCTCTGTGGTCTGCGTGGAATTATCTCCCTCCGTGTTAACCGAGTTACCATACACAAATCTAGGATCCTCGGCAATAGGGAGATCTCTTACTACTGTTCCGTCCTGCTCCTCCTTAGCCTCATGCGGCATAAGAGCCAATCCGCCGATCTGTTTTAAAGTTTCCGTCAACTGAGTGAGTGGACCGAAACGTAACATATCAGCTTGCCACAGCAGATAATTTCCATCCTTGACGGTGTTACGATCATTACATAGATTCAAATAATCCGCTACAAGTGGATTAACCTTAATATATCTTGCCATAATTAAAAAGAATTATAAGTTATTTAATCAAAATAATGTTTCCATCTCCATCTACGAATACGGATCCGTCACTATCTGCCCATGCTGCCGTTGGTCCCACATCCTTAAGATCCAAGCCATACACCGCTCCAATCTGGGCATCCATGGCCTTAGTCGGTAAATTAGGATTCTGGCCATGGCCAATGATACTATAACTCAGACTGCCGCTCTGCTTATTCGTTGCTACCATCCATAGAGGCAAAAGTTCTTTTTCCGGATTCGTTATTGATCCTTTTGTATTCCATACAAGCATCTGTGGAGAAATCTTCAACAGACCTGCCTCGATGTTCGTAGGAACCGCAAAATCATATTCGTATTTAGGGAGACGGCGAACGAAACTGAATATCTTTTCCGGGCTTGTGCTGCTTAATACAACTGCGTTCGGATCACCATTCTCCGAATACTTTGCCCGGCATCGAATATACAATTCATTTCCCATGAGACTTCGATCCACAACACAATTAGCTCCATTTTCCGAGACTGATACGTCATAGTCCATATTATCGGAGCCAATTGCAGACCAATTTCCGCTCCCTCGGTATTTCTCCCAGACAAATTTAACCTTGGCCGAATTTGCTATATCCTTTCCTATTCTCAGATAAGCATTGACCGTCTGTTTGTCCGGATCCATGAATGGATCATACAATGTCTGATCCGCGGCATCAACTTCCACATAAGGAATATATGTTGTCGAGTTCTTGCATTGTACCTGATAGGGCTTAACCAAGTTATGCACTTGTCCATTCCTACTATCTTGGTATGTAGCACGGAAAAGGAGATTGATCGGAATTTGGGGTCTTGCATTCTTCTTCACCTCGATTCGACCCGCCTGTCCTCCGCTGCGAATAATCTTATAATTCGCGTTAGTATCTTCGATGAGCACCTCTTTACTATTGACAATCTCAGCCCAAGTAACATTTGCCAATTCGTGATTGATTCGTCCGGCGGCTAAAATCTCGTCCTTATCCAATCGGCTGATAATCGGCTGTACAATGAGACTAGATATTGTATAATCCGGGGTAAATGTATCGGTATCTGCATCATAATTCTGCGAGTCCGGAACACTCCCATCGACAACCATACTGATATTGATCTGTAATGGCTTGAAATTGAAATCAAATCTTTTCGTTCTCATGTTCTACTTATTTAAAATTCGTAACTAACACTATCGGTTGCAGCTTCCTTTCCATCCCCATCTCGCAATGTGACGGTGGCCGTAAACCGGATTGTTTTAGGCATGTACCCTAGAAAATCCATATCCTCTTTTGTGAGATGGAGGCTCTTTCCGGTGTTGGCATGTTTCGTTGTCCATAACAGATCAGATGCCACTCTCTCAACTCCCTCTGCATCCTCGCTGTATCTAGTCCAAGCAATATCCGAGATAAGAATATCATCCGTTATGTCGATGTTATGTAGCTTGGCCACAATGGTTAATGTCGTATCGATATTATCCGGATCAAATATATCTTCACTCTCCGCGAAATCTACAGAAAAGTCAGGATTACCCTCGATCATAGCCCAATCCGTGTTATTCCATGCCGGGGTTGTCTTCGTAAGATTCTTATTGCATCTATACTTGCATCCATTGTACCATACATCGGATGTTTCATATACCCCGGTGTTCGGATTTTCGGCCTCACAATAATAAAGCTGCCCTTCTTCCCATTTGCCCCGATCCACATAAGTGACAATCGGTTTTCCGGTCCATCGGTTCAGTCTTATTATGTCCATGGTGACAATGCCCGGTATATACATATAATCGAGATTGTCCTTAATCGGCAAAGGATTCCCATTATCATCTAGGATCTCCCGCACAAATTCCGGCAAAGATCCAAAGGTAGCTCCATAATTGGCGTTATCGAGGATCGGCTTTGTCACATCTCTGAGCTTGACGATTCTGCCCTCTGTGCTTGACAGATATATGCAGCTCTGTCTCTTTGTGTCGGTCTGATTACCCCATCGGGCGATCTTCATCATTTCGCATGGAGGATAATTTTTCCCAGATGGCACATCCTCATCCGGGTACATTACAACCTCGATATAATTGTTCGTAGGATTAACACTATTGACACGAAACCATGATACATAGTATTTTCCGCTTCCGGTGGCCAAAGTATTAATAATACCTTTCAGCACATTATTCTCGGCTTGCCCTGTGAAATATCCGTCCCATTTACTTTTGAGATGGAGACCATAACAACCATCCCCGAGATCATCGATGCTCTCGATGGTGTCCGCTTCGGTGAGCAATTGGTCTCCCTCAATCGCTGAGAGGCGATTAATGATGAGCTCCACACACTCAAAATAACTGCGCACTCTCAGGCTTTCAACCTCCATGTTACCTTTGGCATCAACACCTGCGCCTTTTCCCGCATACAGGGATTTGACAAATTCTCCAAAATGAGCTCCATCCTTGAATACTGAGAGGGCTATTGATGTCAATCCCTGCTTGAATGTTATATGTCCCTCCGCAATATCGGCCGCAATCTTACTGAGGAATTTATCGAATATCGGGCTTTCTGCATCGAGATCATAGGCTTTATCAGCAAATTTGGATCTATCGGCCAATCCCGCTTTTTCCGCATACTGCGCCTGTTCCGCAAATGTGGCTTTGTCAGCTTTTGCCGCATGTTTCGCCTCATCGACAATCCCCTCAATATATCCGGAGGCGGATCCTCCTGAGTAGGATCCCCTGCCACTATTGCCCTTTGGCTTTCCTATTTGCTTAATCTCAATCATTTCCTATCTCTTTAATCGTTAACTCAGCAGACCCCTCCATGAGATTTCTGCCGATACCTTGAATATAAAATTCCCGATTCATGGCCAGATGCCTGTAATGAGTGAACAGATCGATAGATCCATTATCCTTAATACTCTGAACCATTAACACCCTTGGCTTGTGATATTCCCGGTAATAACTATCCACATACAGATGTTCTGCCTTATCCTGTACCTTGGCATTATAATCATATATCGAGAGAATACCATCGCCTGTTTGATTATTGAGCAAAGTCGAGAGTTTCACGCCATTGCTAACACCCAATTTTTGGCATTCCGATGATGTCAAAGCGCTGCTGATCTTAAACTCCAAATCGTCTTTTCGGTTAACGAATGATTCTTTCGTGTCACTCATGTAGATCACATCATTATCATCGTTGTTGTTATTGATCAGACCATTGTCACTATATACCTTGACTTCAAAAGACTTTAGCATGATACTGCTTACATGGGCCAATAATGGAATTTCGTTGGTTCCCCATTTGGTATGTCTCCAAAATGATGGATGCCTACGAGTGATTTCACCCCATACGGTATTGACAGGGCCCAATATCATGAATTGTACTCGTCCGCTCACCTTATCAGCCTTTCTGATTGGTATGGCTATTCCCTCGGCATCAATACCAATTTTATAATCATGGTTACCCTGCAAAGAATATTCTGTTCCGATTAGCTTATCTCCGATTTTAGGGTCAAAGCCAATATTGAAACATTGCTGATAATATTCCTCATCGCTCGCGCATGACTCCCTCGGCTTATAATCACGCCAGACAAAATCCTGAGGCCAACCATTACCTGTATATGGTACACCTGTGCCCAAATCATTATCTGGAGTCTTCTCCACAACACATTTGCCTCCGATGATCAGCATACAGGCCAACACCGCAACCTTGGAGATCTTATCCGAGCTCTCGCCATAGGCGCTGTACTTATACTCATATTCCTGTGGCCCCTCACCGGAGTAGGGGATGAAACCATATTGGGTATTAGGGTCATAGATCTCCTCTGTGTTCGGTCTTTCTGCTTTCCAATACTTTCGAGTGTAATACCGTCCATCTCCGTTATTTCGACTCGGAACAGTTTGATGCCATACATATACCGTATTGGGCTTACCAATTTCAAGAGGAGATGCCCATTCTTTCGTATTAAGGGTAAAATATGTATTTGTCATTTTCATCGTTGGATTCAGAATGACCTTGCCCGACAATACGATATAATTGGTTGTCTCATTATCCGATGGAGAGAAGACACCTCCAACCTTATTCCCGGTATATACGGCATAAGGGATTTTGTCCTTGATCGCCGTCTCACTCGGGTATGTCTTGCTCTCGTCATTATCGATTCCGTTTCCATTAACACTTATGACCAGATAATTGCTCATATCCACCTTAGACACCGGGGCATTATCATCCTTTGCAGATTCGATCTTGATCTTACCCATTGAGAAGATAGCCCCACCCAGATGATTGGCCAGATAGTTTGGGAGGGCTTGCTGATTCAGTCCCTCGGCGGCATATTTGGAGATGAGATCTGTGGATCCTAGGGATCCGACCGGAAAACTCCATTGGCTATTTCTCATAACTTGGAGGAACCAATTAGTAACGGATCCCGCTCCATAGTCTGTATTGGCCTCATGGGTCATAGCATAAAATGCGTTATACGCACTTTTGCCCTCTCCATCTGCTGCATACTCTGTGCAATATTTCTGCATATTAGCATAAGGAGACACCAAAAGATCATCATCCAATGGGCTTTCAATAATGCTATCCACATCCTCAATCTTGCAAGTGAGCAATAATTGATTGTACACATCTCCAATACTGATTGTGGTGTCCGTTCCATATACATTAGCATTGGAGAAATCTACAATTCGATAGGATTCCGCGGCATTGGCCTTTTTCTTCTTAAGATCATACCAGATGATGGCCTCTCCAGATTTCACCGTTTCCCATGAGAAGAGATAAAACTTGAAACCGTCTTGGGCAATATGGAGATTAAGATATTTGATACATTCCTCCATAACGGCATCCTGTTGCCACACATCGTCCTCCTCATCACCCAAAAACAATAATTCTGATATTGATAGCTGAGATAATATTGAATATCTGTTGCCCGCTTTGCTGTCAATGGCTTTGCTGCCATCATACAAAAAACTAACTGCGCCTGTACCCAAAATATCGAGAGTGGATGTAATACCATCTAAGATCTCCATAATAATGTCGTAGATACTGCGCTGCTGTGCCTCATTCTTGACGATCGAATAGATCACACCTAGTGATCCAATATTCTTGTATTTGGAGTACTGCAAAGCACTCAATACATCGATACAATTAAGCTCGAGCTCATCCAAATACTGAACGAATGACTGAGAAAATGTCTGCGGCTCAATGAACCCTGCAAACACACATCTTTCGCCCTGATACACATTCACGATTGCATCCCGGCATGATGAGCAGAAAAATTCCGGGATGTACTCACGGCAAAGCAATCGGATTTTCGCACTACTACGTAGCAGATGATCGAATGTATCATTCACCTCATTGGAGATCTCAACAGGATCATCTGCAAACAATACATTCTCAATTCCAATCTCGATTTCTTTGGTACGATCATTATTTGTCACGATGTGAACCGTGATAATGTCATTAACCTCATTTATGAATTTGCCGTGTATGTACATAACCTAGAATTTAAAATTTCTTTCCACTTTTACCCGCCACCTTTTCCTCATTGCGAATGAACTCAACCATTCTCCGGAATTTCGGATTCATGCTAATATCCACATTCACAACAGGAGGCTGCAATGAATTTGCGAGCCCGCCCATATCATAGATAACAGGCTGAATAGATCTATCAGAAAACGATGGCATCTGATAATTTGAGCCATTGACCATATTAAACAGCCGAGTCTGCTGAAACTTATTAAGGATCATTTCTCCGCTGTTCACTCTAGCGAATTTCCTATCACCCGAAACCGATGTTCCACCAATAACACCACCTGTAGCAAAGCCCTGAGCAGATTTGACGGTGGAGATCATAGATACCAATTGAGCCAATCCTGTGGCTGCAAAAGCCACCCATGCCCATGGTCCCATGGATGCCGCCTGTGTGGTGGCCGTAGCATAGCCCGCTGTCATGGTGGCTATCGCCTGTGCTAATGTGCCCGCTATATTGAGCTCTGGGACCTCGATGGCCTCACCCAGACCGGACAGGCTGCTGCCCATGGCCGATATTGCATCACAGGCTCCCTGCATCTTAGTTTTGGCCTTATCAATGTCCTCCGTCTGCACATCGATCGTAACAGGCTTAAGCCCCAACTTATCTAACTCGGCATTGATCTCTTTGAGATCCTGTAGAGCTTGATCCTTACCGATCAATCCGATCTCATAATCAGATTGAATGCGACCCGCTTTTGCCTGAGCATTAGAATGACTCTGCCTCTTATCATCATCGCTGCCCGCTTTGATATATGTAGGCTCGGCAATGGCGGCAATAGTAACTTTGCCCTTGGTTGCCTCATCGATCTTTGCCTGTATGTCTCTAACCTTTGCCATGGCCTCGACCTTGGCATCTACGGTAACTGCATTATCGAAACCTTTCTGAGCCGTTTGCAGCTCATCCTGTAACTGTTCTAGGGCGGTCTTAACAACCTCCTTATCCGGTTTCTCAACACCGATTCTAATCTTAAGCTCCTTAAATTTAGTCTCGATGTCCCCATATTGCTTTTGCAGATCCTTGGCCAGACTCTCATCACCTGTGGCATTGATCTTCTTTCTCAGATCATCTAATTTTTTCTGATACCAATCAATACTATTCTCAACAGCTTCTTTTTCCTCTATCTTTCCGGTTTTTGCCGGAGTGGTTTTACCGCCTCTGCCTCCGGATCCCTCACCCGGCATTGTAGAGGAATAACCATTGAATTGCTTATAAGATGTGCCCGCATTCTGCTTAACGAGGGCCTCCATCCGTTTCTTGGCATTCTGCTCTTGACGATACAATGCAGTAGCCTGTCTCGAAACAATATCCCTCTGACTTGTGCCCTTGACCTCAACGTCCTGATACATTGGGATGATCTTTCCGTCTCCGGCATCAATCTGCCCAACTGCCTTGCGCCGCGTCTTGTTTTTAGCGCTAAACTTTTTAGTCTTGCCATTGGCATCATGAGTGAGATCATATCGCTTCTGCTGTAGATCCGCTGCCTGATTAGCGAGGCTACGGATTCGGATCTCATTGATCATTTGATTGCAATAGGCCTTGCTGTTTCCTGTCAATGCCGTGTACCATTGAGCCACAGTAGAATAATACCCCATAGCCTCACCATAGGTGCTATTCATTTCAGATACCAATTTCTTCTCCTCGGTCTTGCTTCCCTTAAAATCCTTAAGTTTAGAGATGTTCATATCGAGGGCGGTCTGCACTTCATAGATCTGTTTAGCCTCCTGTGCCCTTGCCGCTTTAGCTGATTCCTCCGCGGATGATAATGCTTTCATCCCTGCCGCTGCATCATCCGATGATGAGGAGAGAGAAGAGATCACTTCTGTTAGTGCATATATTGCGATACCTACACCTGTAGATATTAATAATCCCTTGACTGCCGCCCGCAATGCCTTGACTGCAAATGCCGCTGTGGTTGCACCTACGGCCGTTCCTGTTAGATGCGCCCGGAGTAATCTCAGTGAGGCTGAGGCTACGAGTGAGGCGGTTCTGAGTCCGGTAATGGCTCCCGACAACAGACCGACTACGATCTTAGAATTAGCGAAAACTAGCACAGCTCCCTGCATCGCCTTGCCTAGCTTGATAACGGATCCTGTGAGAATTGTAGTCTGGGCAATGAACGAAACGAATGGCAATCCCTGCTGAACGATCTCACCGATCTTTAGCTTGACGGCGGTAAATCTCTGTTCTAGATGCTTCATCTGTCCGGCATCCGTCTTGCCCAATTCGGCATTCATATCGCCCACATTGTCTTTAATGATCTGGGCTAACATGGCGGCTCGTTGGCTCTCCGTACCATACTCCATAATCTGTTTCTGGGATTCCGTGAAAGTAATACCAACACGCTTAAGCGCCGATGTCTGTCCCATCATCGCCTTACCCATCAGGTTCGCTACGGCGCGACCATCTTCCTCTGAGGCGTTCAATCCCTTTTGCTGTGCGATCAGATTGTTCATCGCTGGGATCAATGTCTCTAGACTTCGTTTCTCATAGAGGAACGTAGCTATCTGTTGGGCTCCTGTCTTCTGAACGACACCGCCGACAACTCCGAGCTTAGACTGAGCGCTGATCACGGCATTGATGCTCTTAACATCATCCTCCGTGGCGTTCATTCTCTGCTTCATCACAGTAGTGAGCTGTGTGTTCGCCTGTTGCACGGCATTGTATGATGTAGTAAGACCCTGCATCACGCCCTGCAATGAAACTACGGCATCAGATACGTTCTGGAACACAGTAATAGCTTGGTTGACACTAATCAGTCCATCACGTAATTTGGTGGCTGAACTTTTAGAGTCATCCATCGCTTTTCTCAGTTTGCCTACGTCTGTAGTAACAACCCCGAGCTGCTCCTTTCCGTCAATCGTTAACTTAATGTTAAATTTTATCTCTTTAGCCATATTTTCACATAAGTAAGTAACTAAATTAAAATATTATTCGTATCTTTGCAGTAGATATAAAACCCTTATCGTATGAAAGTATATTGGAGCAAAACAGCCGTATTGGGATTTATGTTTTTTACAATATCCCTCATTCTGGTTCTATCCTTTAAAGATAGTCTCAGCCACCCATCTATTGGCATCTATCTGAGTCTGTTCGGCATCTTTCTCTCCGGGATATATGCCGCTCTGCCAAAAATTGAACCCGCAAAGCCAAAGAAAGAAAAGGAGAAAAAAGAGATCAGCGATCTCTATACTTTCTCTATGCTTTTCTGTTTGCTGATTAGTGCCCTTAGCCTCGCTGTCGGCATCATCAGTACAATTCTCGGTAATATGGAGATCAATTATATCTGTGCGGCCATATTCGGCGTATCTTTCACCGCGTTCCTTTACGGATCATGGTGGAAAATAAGTAACATAGCCTCCAAAGCCAATTGGAGTGAATGGGGATGGGTCTAGGATCCCTCCAACTTCTTGCACCATTTTTCAAACACTTCCAAATGTTCTTTCTTGGATAACTGCTTTTTCTTCGCTGTTGCCCCTGTATTGGATTCCCATGGGAACCTAAAAAGATCCTGTGGCTTAAGTGCTTTTTTGGAGTAAGGAGCCACACAATATAACGCTAACATTCGTGTCTGCTCCCATACTTCTTGATGCTCAGTTTCCATCTTTTTGCAATATGCCGAATAGATGTGCCCAAATTCCTCTGGGGACAATCGGCAAAAATCGTCATAAGACAGACCAATCTCACCTATGGCGATCCCCAAGATTTCATAAATGCCTAACTTTTTTTTTCAGCATCAGCCTCGGCATCATTCTCAGGATCTTCACCCGGTCCCTCGCTGATAGCTTCCGACCATTGCATCATGTCCTCCGGCGAAATATTATCTGCAAAGCTCATCAGATCCATATCGAACTCGATGCCATCCACCTTACAAGCGGATGCCACACAACAGAAGAGATACGTACACATCTCCGACAGATTTTCACCTGCCTCTGTCACTTCTTTACCTGTCAACTTCTTGAAACGGAGCATAGCCCCCATAGAAGACCTACAAGGGTATGCCTTACCGTTGACAAGAATGTTGATAACACCATTTTTTTCTGGCATAACAACTACATTTAAAAACTTAAACCTTAATTATGGAACTAACAAAGAAAAACTTTCTATTCGCTCTCATGTGCGACCCCCGATGTAGTGGCCTTACCCGGATAGGTAGTAGGCTCACCATCGTTCTCCAATGTACCGCTGTATGTAACATCGTCATTGGCCGGAGCTTGCTTTTCGAGAGAGGCGATCACGAATTTACCGACGATCGATGGTGTGGCATCGCCCTCTCGCTCGAAAGCCTTAACATCGATGCTGTCACCCTTGCCCCACATTGGAGCGATCTCTGCATGTCCGTTCTCTGTCTCGTCATAGAAACAAAGACCCTCAAAGCTGATAGAGATAGACAGACCTGTGACCGTCTTACCTTTCCATTTGCCCGCGCTCTTCTTAGCTGTAGATACGGGCTTAACAGCATGCTCTTTGGTCTCACTATTATAAGTGACCGAGTGACTCGTACAATGGCCGACACATTTGTCACCGACCATCAGGAGCAAATCACTACCATTCACATAACCTTTACTCATATTTCTAAACCTTAATTGTGAATACTAATTGTTGAACATAAGCATCATCCTCATACCCCTCCTCACTTCCGGTTAAATAGCAACTGACGATTCTCTGATCACCCTTAACACCTTTCTTGGTTTCTAGGGCCTCTCTGACCGCCTCAGCTAATTCTATTCCGTCCGAATACTCCTGAGTATAACATACGATTTCTATCTGAACCGTATCTGCCCCGGGATAACCGGATTTTGTAGGAGCCTGATCCAATGATGCTCTACGATAGAGAATGTATGGCAAAACTGCCTTAGAGATGGCTACCGGGAAAATCTTATTTGTCTTAGACTCCACCTCCTTACTAGATATAAGCATATCTCTAATAACGTTGCCAACACTTAACGATGTCTTTGCCATATTACATCAATCCTTGTTTCTTAGCTGCTTTTTCGATGTTGGATTGAAAACTGTCAAAAAGATTATTTTCAACAGATCCCGCAGTCTTCTCCTCAGTCTCAGCCAAAAACCTATATCCGGGCATCTTTCCTGTCTGGTGGCCATCTCGGCGATACTGTCTCACCCTGTTACCCGACCATCGGCTCTTACTGAAAAAAGACGATGTTCTCTTTCCCACATGGCGCAATCTAGTACCATCCTCAGCCCACATCAGGACAGGCTTCTCCAAACTTCTTCGATTCTCATGGATTCCTTTCTTGCCGAATGGCTTGACAGTTACCATGAAACCTAAACCAAATCGGTTCGGGTATGTCCTCACATAGATACCTTTGTCCAAACTCCGTTTGGTTCCCGGTCCTATGGCCTTAGAGTGCAATGTGGACACAGCGACCTTTTTAACCCTGTTTCCCTCTTTTCTCATTGCGCTCCTCATCGCCTTACGTTGTGTCTTAAGATCCAAAGCCTTATACACATCAGCGAATGGTCTTTGCAGATCAACCTCGTTTCCCATCGATTAAGCAATTATTCGTTAACTCTTACACACACCAATGTTTTCATGCCTTTATCCAAGTTAGGGATGATGTTAGTGACGGTGTAGAGATGCCCGCCGATCTGTCTTGCCCGCCAATTCTCCTCAACAGGATGAACATCCCGGATATTGAACTCTGCCGAATAATCCGAAAAATGCTCTCCAACTTCTTCGCTGCGATTTCCGCTCTGCTTCACCCGCTCGGCATGTACCGTCCGAGTGCCGCGATATTCGGTGTTCTCAGCTCCGTAGTCATTGGAGGAAATGACAGGCTCCAACAGCTCTAACTTATATTTCATTCTTCCCGCTATCATCCACTAACTTTCTAAAAGGTTTGATAAGGGCCTGTAGCGCATCTGGAACAGCGTGCATCTGTACGGTGCTCACGCTCTCACGCTGATTGTACCAATGTGCCGCCAACATCATCATCGCATGTTTGAGCATTGGAGGGAATTTACCCTCCATCTGCTCCAATTCATCCTTTGATCTATTCGTGGCCTTGATAACTGCGCTCTCGGCCGTCTCCAATAATTCAGTTAAATAATCATCATCATCGGCAAAATCATCAGCCCTAACATGCTTTTTGAAAACATCCAAACTTACTACAGCCATATAGGTGATTATACCTTAGCGACCTTACCCAACTTAAACGCCTCCTGACGGAGAGTCTTGGTGGCAAAGCCTGTATTGAGCACGAAATCAACACTATCCTGACGAGCCTTAGAGTATGGATCCACAATAAAGCGGATTGTGCCAAACTGACCGAGAGGCTGATAACGCCAATCACCGAGACCGATGTACTCAGTAACATCGATGATACGTACAATATCGCCCTCTGTGCCCTTTGCCGGAACATCAGATGCAGACGTATATGTGGCCTTGATCTTAGCCTCATCGCCATCGGTGAGAGTATGATCACTCCAAGCCGATCCGGTGTACTTCTTATATGTGATGGTACGATCACAGATCTGATTGGTTGTGTAAACAGGCAAACCGCAAAGCATGTGGTTCTGAACCATAGGGATGAAAATTCCCTTTTCGTTAACCGGAGTGCCCTCCAAGATGGCCTCCAAGCTCTTACTCATCACCCAACACATCATATCGCCATCGATACCTGTGGACAGAACTGCCGCTTTCATCTTTGAATTGAGCTCCTCGAATGTAGGAACCTTAGACAAAGCAACAGCCGAGTCTTTCATGCCAACGAATGGACCCACCAAATTGGTGGCCTTGTTGACCTTAGTAGTGCTAAACAGCACCTTGTTGAGCAACAGACGGATCGCCATAGGCATGATCTTACGGATGATCATCTCCAACACACCATCAGACTGCTCCAATGACTGATTGGTAACAGGGATGGCGATACCGACACGATCCGGATTAGCTTGCATCTTAGAGAATGGGATCTTTCGATCTGAGAGAGCTGCGCCCTCACCCGCGATCTCAGCCTCAACCATCTCATACATTGGCCATACAAAATCACCGGACAGACCTGTAGGCATTGGCAAACCGACCTTATCGAGGATAAAGCCCTCCTGAAGAGGCTCCAAGATGTCCTGAATATTGAGAGGAACGAGATTGCCCTTGTTAATATCGGACACCATCATCATGTCTCGAACCATAATGATCTCTGTCTTCTGGTGGTTCTTGGCATTCTCACGCAAGATCTTAACAGCATCATTCATGGCATCTGGGTGCTCACGCAAATGTTCTGCTGTGGCGATCTGCATTCTCATCTGGAGCATCTGATTATCGCGAGACAGGGCCGAAAACTCCTTGTTTTCCTCCTCGTTTCGCTCTCGATTCTCCTTTTGACACACATCCAAAATCTCTTGGATGCGATCGCAATTAGACTGATACGTATCAATCAGCTCGCGAAAATTTACTTTCTTTTTGTGCATAACTTATAACAATTAAATAATACTTTTATTTGCAGCTATCTGCATTTCCCGCAATTGCTCCAAAACCTTTTTATTCTCCTCTTCCGTCTTAGGCTTCGGATTCTTGCTCTCTCGCTCTTCCTTTTCGAGCTCTTTGGCAAACTCCCTAGCCTCGACACTTGTGTCCGGATAGGCCGGATCGATGGCTAACGTGAAATCATAGATTCCTGTCATACCCTTGACACGATATTCAATCATCGACACACCATTGACAACTGTGGCTGTACGCTCGACAAAATCACGATCCCAATAATGGGTGGTGAATGCAAAACTGCATCCGGAAATATCGCCTCTCTTGACTAGCTCCAAAGCCTTGTCTCCATCTGCTGTGTGAGGAGCCTCAAACTCAAAAGCCACTCCCTTATCATCAATAGAGTAGGAGAGTGTTCCCGCACCCTTGTTGCTTCTGGCCAAGATGAGCTGTCGATCATGAAACATAGTCATTTTGATGTCCTGCGTTTTCAACAGATCCTCTGTAACTGCGCTTGGATCAATGACCTCTCTTGCCTCACTCTCATCATCGCTCCACAAAGGTGCTGACGGAACATTGAACAAAATGGCATATCCTACAATTGTGCGGCTAGGAGCCTCACCCTCCGCTGATTCTCTCACTCTCAACTCTGTGGGAGTATAAAGAGATCGGCGGATCACTTTATCTTTATTCTCCTGTTTCATCTTCGTTTTCCTTTTTATTATTATCGGATTTGATATTATTGGCAACCTTGGATTCATCCATGATGTCTCTGAGATTGGCCGAAACCAAAACCTTATCTCCACCCTCGATCGGGAGCTTGTTTTCCTCTTTGCGCCAATCATTGACTGTGTAGATTCCGGCGGCGATCGTGGCTGCCTGATATTTCACCCGGCTGTCTAGATCACAGGCATAGAGGCCTCGACGATCAAACTGAAACTTTCGTTTGCAGCATAGAGATGGAGCCACCAACTTTCTCAAAAACTCATTCTCGATGTTTCGCAAAATCGGATTCAATGTATTGGACAGGAATGCCACATTTGCCATCTCGGCCGATTTGTAGTTATTGCTCGTATCATCGAAAACGAATGATGGATGAACACCAAAGAAACGGCAAATGTCTCGAACCGTAAATTTCCGACTCTCCAAAAACTGCATATCAGTAGATGATAGAGAGATCTGTTTGAAATCAACCTGCCCCGGCAAACTGACGATTCTGTCTCCATTACGGAATTTACCATCAATACTGCCCGCCGTCTTTTCCAATTCCTTGTCCTGATACTCACCGAAACCTGTCACCGATTTGTCGTTGCTGACAATGCCTCTCACGGTTCCACCATTGACAAATCGGGTGTAGGTTTCTCGATCGCCGGACAGGGCAATGTTCAATGTTAGCCGGGCATACGATAAAACGCTGAGGCCTGACTTACCATTGAGGGTATGAAACTTGATGTGCAATATCTCATCCTCATCATACGATCCATACACACCATTAACCGGATCCGAGACCGTGTATATATCATTATAGATGTCGTGGCTTACTGTTCCGCGCCCACAAAGCACCAATCTATCCACCTCCATGGAGACGGTATTATAGATTGGCACAATGTACGCATTTCCCTCTAACAAAACATTTTCCACAACTTCTTTCCAAAAGTCAAAAGCACTTTTTGTGCTATCTGGCTGCACCGACAGGAGATAATGCAATCGGCTGTTGGTGTCTTCGACAAAGATTCCATCCTTGATCCTCATATAGAGTATCGGGAGATTTGCCACTCCCTCGCTGAGGAATTTTACGCATCTGTAGGCTGTTGCAACAGACAGGGCGGTGTTGGTTGTACCGCTCCATGTGAAAAAGTCCGTGTAATCACCTCCCATACGAGGGGACAATGGAGATTCAGACCCCGCCGGAGTGGGGTCCGCTTCTGCACTTCTCTTGAATATGTTTATAAAATCAGTCCAAAATCCCATTATCTTATATTTTTGCTTGCAAAGATACAAAAAATAATAATACGCTCAAAATCAGCGTTTTAGCTACATTTTGCTACATTTGGGAACATTTTGAAACATAAAGAAATATTATGCTACAAAGTGAGCACAAATTTCGGATTTTGTGCATCGAAAAAATGCGGAAATAGAAGATATTTAATATTATTTATACTTTCCATTTCCGCAAATATACTATCTTTCATAGGAACTCATCAATCCTATACACATAAGAGTAGTGATCACTCCATCAATTTTCATGTACTGAGAGTACTTTATCGGCTTTTTATTCTCCAGATGATCCTCATCCAACACACAATTGGTCAAACAGAACACATTGATCGGATTATCATTCATGATGATCTTAGGAGGATTCTCATAAGCTAGCATCTCAAACGACTCTACCGGGAGATTGAAACTGCCGTATGTCTGGCTGTATGGAGTGAGGGCATTCTTACCTCCGAGAGAGGAGAGGATGTTTACTAGGTCCCGGCTCTTGTATTGGTCATACCCAATTCGGATGATGTTCAAAATCTTAGCTTTCGACAAAATATCATTGGCTATCATCTTCACATCGACCTTATCACCCTTACAGAATTTGAGATACCCCATTTTATGCCATTCCTGATATAACTGTTCATTCGGATGCCCTCTCAGCGCGCCATCCGGAAAATAATAATCCGTATAAGCATAAAAGCATTTATTGAATGAGGCATAAAGCAAATATGTAACAGCGCTGAAATCATCATGCACAGACAGGTCAAAAGATACGGCGCATTCCGGTCTTCCCTGCACGGTGTCGATATTAAAGCCCCTGCATAATTCCTTTGCCTTTTCACGACCGAACCATCTCTTTTGCTCATTGATCGCAAAGATATTGAGCAACTTGGTCCTGAATGCCATCATATTCTCGGCCGACTTCAAAGCCTCCCTGTACTGCCATTCATAGTAATCCGGCTGCACCGTCACACCCAGATGAGGCTGCACTTTGCTCCATGTACGCGGATCGTCCTCCTCATCATCCACATCCGGCATGAACAGGGCGGCAAACGTGGTATCATCCTCCAACTCCTCCCGGAGGATCTTCTTAACACCCACCAACTCCTGTGCAAATGGGCCATCCACTACATCGCTCGCCGTGGTGATGATGATAGTGAGAGGCTCCTTTCTCGGACCCATGGATGTCGTGAGCACGTTCTTAAGATCCGCTCCGTTTTTCCCAGCTGTGTTCCTCGCTTGGGCATACTCATCCATGATCACCAATGAGGCAAACAGACCATCTTTAGTCCGGGCATTCGCCGTCAAACATTGGATGAGGCTGTTTCTCCCTCGGTCCTTGAACGTGATCTTCTCTCGATTGACCCGGAAATGTTTCTCCCTCGGATCCATGTCGAGCATGATGTTACGGATCTCATCGAAACAGATCTTTGCCTGATCATAGCTATTCGCGCCCACATACGCCTCGGCATTGTTATCCCCAAGCAACATGTCATAGACTGCGAGGGCCGCACAGGATGTGGTCTTGCTGTACTTACGAGGAACAAATAAATATGCCGTTCTGATCAGTCTGCGACCGTCCGACTTCCGGGCAAAGCCATAGATGTTCCCAAATTGAAAAGCCTGTACCGGAGTCAACTTATATCGTCTGCGTCCATTGATGCCGCTAAATCTCAGCATCTCATAAAACTTGAAAAACAGTTTCACCCGCTTCGGCTTCCAATCATTCCTATCGAGCATCTTGAAAAAACGGAGGATGGCCAATAGCTCATATAGGTTATGCTCCTCCGGATGATCGATGTTATTAAACACATAATCGCCTATACGCTTGTCTGTATCTACAAGCGCATAAGCGTATCTTTTGGCATAGAGATCTCTATTGCTCCGCAACTCCTCGACCACTCTTGCCTTGTATTGTCTCCACTTTACTTTTTCCTCTTCCTGCATTAGCTATCGTCTCTAAATTCACTCATTAAACTAGTAAAACTGTCCTCATCAGATTTACGCTCCTTACCCTCCGTATTCATGCCGAGTGCTTGGAGTGCCTTTTGACTCTGCCGGAGGAGATCTAAATAAAGTTTCTCCTGAGGATTGGTGCTTAGGCGCTCATTGCCCTCTCTCGAATACTCCACATTGACAACCTTGTGGCCCTCGGAAAAGATCTCATCAGCGAGGATCTCTGTACGTACCAATAACTGAGCTGTGATCTCTACCTGATAGGTGAGCTCGGCCGAATATTTGCCCTGCTTCTTCAACAGCTTGATGATATAATTCTTTTTGCTCTTGATACGATTCTCGATACGTTTGTTATCTTTCTCCGATGGAGTAGGAACAGGACCGGGCAACATGGCAATGGCATCTGTGACAACAGGATCTTTATGATCCTCATCCTTTGGCTGTGCCTTGTCGCTATAGCCTCGTTTCTTGCCCTTGGTCTTAAGATAAAAGATCGTAGCTGTCGTGTCCCCGGCATTGATCAGATTGAGCAACTTATTCTCCACCCAATCCACCTGAGTCTCCAACACTTCATCTACGGCCTCTCTAAACACCTCATCCGACTTTCTCCAATTGTAGTAAGTCTGTCGGCTGATTCCTACAGCCTCACACGCCAAATAAATGATGCCCTTAGCATTGGTTAGGGCATCCACAAATTTATCTTTTCTTTCGTCTTTCATGCTCTGTGCTATTTTACAAATGAACGGATGCCGTCAAAATACTCTTTATAGAACTCATACATGGCCCGATCGATGGTGATACTGCCCTGTTCTGTTCTCGGATTGGTATTGATGTTCGCACTCGTCTGAATGCCGAAATAGAAATCATCCTCCACATTGCATCCGGCATAAATCTTACTGTGATTCTT
This sequence comes from Segatella copri, assembly GCF_026015625.1. NCBI lineage: Bacteria > Pseudomonadati > Bacteroidota > Bacteroidia > Bacteroidales > Prevotellaceae > Segatella > Segatella copri. Next base: position 3,591,724 of record NZ_JAPDVG010000001.1, read on the forward strand.
GAAAATCGCTGCCCGGCCGACCTCCGGATGCTCCCTGTAGAACTGCTGAACCATCGACCACTCGATCTTATAGCTGCCGGGAAAAATCTCCCCCAGATACATGTCGATCTTTTTAATACGGCCCTCTTCATGCCATTGCTGTAACTGCAAAATGTCTTCTGCACCCATACACCATGTCGATAACAGCAGATGATCCAGATTGTGCTGATTGAGCACAACTTTGAGATAGGATAGGCTATCCACATCCCCCGCCGTGATAAAATTGTATGTAGTACCTTTTTGGAGGCGTACATACTCCATAGCCTCCAACATATTGATCTCGCTGAATGCCCTGCGGTATTCATACCGCTGAGACAACTCCGTACATGCCTTGGTTCTCCGATGGGCACGTTTTGCCCCGACCACTTTCTCGGCATCCTCCTCAGGATCCTCGACAATCAGATCCGCCTCCTCGACTTGGGAGACAGATACCGGGGATCCCCCGAACTTGCCAAAATTTATAGTGCCATCACCAAATTTCGCCATAACTCTAATTTTTATAAGTCAATATCGTAAACAGCCAGATGGGGCTCCAAAATCCATAGATCCCCCACAGGCCGAAAAAATTACTCTCGCGTGGAAATAGGGATAGGCGAGGTTTAACCGACACTCACCCCCATTAAAAAACATGGCCCCCGCTTTCAGTCTGCTGATCTGCCGAGGAACCTCTCTGCAAATTTCTGCAACTGCACCTTTGCCTTGTTTTTTGCCTGTACTTTCCCACATCTGCCCATCTCTACATGTGTCTGCACATGGCAATCATGACACAGGGATCTCAGATTAAAGTAGTCATACATCAGTCTCTCCTTATCCTGTCGGGTCAATCCCATCTCTACAGGATGAACATGATGAACCTCCGTGGCTGCTGTCACTTTGCCCATCTGTTCACATCTCTCACACAATGGATAATCAGACAATTTATCTCGTCTCAGCTTTAACCATCTCGATGTGTGGATCATTCTCTTATAGTCCTTATCCTTAGCCATATTAGTATTCGTCTTTGATTGTTATTGTCGTGTTGTACTTTCTCAACAGGAAATTGAGACTGTCCATCAGGCTCTGCTGCACTCCGGTCTTGCCATCAAGCGCCGCCTCAGCTCTCTCATCCACCGTGTTCGCACAGATCAGTTTATACACCTGCACCGGATATTGCTGTCCCTGTCTGTGCAATCGGGCGTTGGCCTGTTGGTACAATTCCAGATTCCAACCTGTGCCGAACCATACGATGTAATGTCCTCCCTGCTGCATGTTCAATCCAAAAGCTGTACTCATAGGATGAGCCAACAGCACATCGATCTCATGGTTGTTCCATGCCTTAAGCTCTTTCTCACCCTCATAGGATCTGACGTTATATCCCTTTAGTTTCTTCTTGATCCTGTCGATGTCATGCTTGAACTGATAGAAGACCAGAACGCCGCTGCCATTCGCCGCCTCAACAATCTCGGCCAACTTGTCTAGCTTCTCATTGTGGATCTCATGCACATCCCTGTCCTCATCATAGATGGCTCCATTGGCAAACTGAGATAGCTTATTCATCAGACCCGCTGCACTATTGGCTAGGATGTTTGCACTCTCGCCTGTATGCAGCTCCGTGAACTCCAACACCTTTTCCTTTTCAAACTTGGAATATTCGGCCATCGTCTTCTCGGACAGATAGACCTTGGTGGAATGAACGATCATATCAGGCAATTGGAGATAATCCTTTGCTTGCATGGACAGACAGATGTCTGAGATCTTCTCCCTGATCACATCCTCAGCTCCCTTTTTCACATCACACCTTACGATGATGTTATTCCACTTGTGCGTCTCAAAGTAGGCGTTTCTGTACTTGGAAACAGATTTGCCCAACCGCTCACCCATATCGATGCAGTACATCTGTGCCCACAGATCGATGAGGCCATTCGGGGCCGGGGTTCCGGTGAGGCCGATCACTCTCTTGACGGATGCCGTTGCTGCTTTCATGGCCTTGAACCTTTCACTCTTTGATGATTTGAATGACGTAAGCTCATCGATCACCAAAGCATCAAAAGGTAGCTCTCCACCATATTTGCCGAACAACCAGACGAAACTGTCTCTGCCGATCACATAGATGTCGGCCTTGGATGCCAAAGCTAGATTTCTTTGCTTTTCCGTACCCATCACCTTGGCCACCTTAAGGCCCCTCAGGTGATCCCATTTCTCAGCCTCCGTTGTCCATGTGGTCTCGGCCACTTTCTTGGGAGCCACAACCAATGTGCGGCTCACTTCACATTCATCCATCAGCTCCTGTAGTGCTGTGAGAGTGCTCACCGTCTTACCTAGTCCCATGTCGAGGAACAATCCACATCTGGGATGATCCAAAATCCATTGCATGGCCTCTCGCTGATATTCGTATGGCTTATATCTCATCGTCCCTCCTCCTTTCCCGCTGATCCCGCTGATCCCGCTGATAGTCTGGCCGCCTCAATGAGGCATCCCCATATCGTCACCATCTGATCGATCTTAGGTTTGGAGTCCAACACTATAACATGATGCCCGAGATCCTTAAGCTCCTCATGTCTCAACACCTGTATCTTAGTAGGCTTCTTGCCTCTGCTCTTCAATTCCACCCATACCGTCACGCCAAATGGGAGGATTGCCACCCTGTCGGGATAGCCCACCATGTTGGCATTTGAGTACTTAAGACAGATGCCTCCCATGGCTCTTACCTGTTTTACCAAGTATTTTTCGATCTCTTTCTCCGAAACTTCGGAATGATGAACTATATTTTCTATACTTTTTTTCATGATGAAACAGTAAACTTAAAGATTTATACTTTATATGTATATTGTGTTATATATCTATTTTTATTCCTATATTCCTATTTTTACTATTGTTCCCCTTATTCTTCTTCTCTATATACTTTTTATATTATTTTAGTTTACCATATTATAAAGTATTGATTAATAGAGATTTAAGGGTAAACAGAATAGTAAACGGCCATTGTAAACCAATTTTTTCAGTTTACCTTATGTTAAAAGGGATTTAGAATTTTTTACATTTGTTGGTAAACTGAGTATTTCCGTTTACTAAATATCGTCCTCCTCATCCCCTTTACATTTTGGCTCTATTCGTTTGTACGCCCTCTGAGTCCCATATAAGGCTCTGGCATGCTTTGATGTGCTAACTCTTTCCCAATCCTCGAACTCATCCATGATCTTGCATACCTTTCTGGCCAAATACTTGTACTCCTTATCGCCCATGTCCCTACCTAGCTGTTCACAAATGAACTCTGCCGCACAGACCTTGGTACGCACAACAGTCCCGATAGGCTCCAAAGGATCCGGGTTCTTGATGTATGCCCTACGGCGTGCGATGTCGTATGTGTTCCAATCTGCCGGGAGCTTCATATCCACAAAGCTACGAACGAGAGATACCATCGGATCATCAGCATCATCATTGAATGTGGCCTGTCTTTCCCTTGCCTCCTTTTCCAATTCGGGGCTCAGATAGAGAGGCTCATGCTCCTTATAACGCTGCACAGCCTCAGCCCATATCTGATTTCTGTCACGGATCAGCGCCTCTCGGGGATCCGGGTATTTCCTCAGATCGGCATCAACGCTCATGACCCAAAATCGGCGGTTTCCGGTGTCACCTTTCAGAAAATATCGCTCATTCGTGGTTCCACAGAATACGCATTGTCTCGGATGGGCTTCCACAACTTCACCATACGCCGGGCGGTACATATCATTCTGTCTGCTAATATATGCTTTCACCTGTTCCACATCCGATCTCTTGATTCCACCAAGCTCAGGGAGCTCAATGACCCATCCGCTTCTGGCCTGTTCCATGCCCGCTTTTCCCTCCATGGTCATGAGGCTGTCGCTGAACCATTCGCCACCCATAACCGAGAAGAGAGTGGATTTACCGATTCCCTCCGCTCCTGCGATGATCAGGCAATAGTCATATTTGCATCCGGGATTCATCACTCTGGCCACCGCCGCGGTAAAATGCTTACGTGTCATGGCCCGGTTGAGCTCGTTATCCTCCGCACCTACATAATCGATGATTAGTCTGTCCAAGCGAGGAACACCGTCCCATTCGAGGCTGTCCAGATACTCACGGATCGGATGGCATCTGTACTTAGTAAAGATCGCCTGTGTGGCATCCTTGATCTTATCCTTTCCGCTGATACCATAGACCGTATCGAGATATACCCTCAGATTGGCCGGATCCGTGTTCTCCCATCTCTTTGCCTCCTTTCTCCATGGCAATCCACCATTGATAAGTACAAAGCCGCTGAACAGATCATTCTTGAACCTGCCCGCCAAATGAGGATCATTGTCCATGATGGTAATGATGTTCCTGAGGGATGGCTTAATCTGTCCTCTGCGATCATAGTCTAGATCACCCATCCACTCGGTATTTTCCTCCTCCTCGGTAACTGCGCTCTCCCCGGCATCCTCTAGGTCGAGATCAGCGAAATCACTAATAGCCTCAGCCTTTTTCTCCTTTGTGATGAGCATCTTTACTTTCTTGTCGGCCGCAACAAAATCCTGCATCTTAAGATACGATGGCTTTTTGGTTACGTCCGTCTGCCTAGATCCCTCATCCTCCACACCGAATTTATGGATTCTCAGGAGATCAAAAGCATTACATAACTGTCTGCTTGCCGGGTCCGTCTCATGATGGCTGTAGGCAAAGCGATCATCATAGCATACCAGACCGCCCGCCACCGTACCGAGTCTGTATGTGTATCTACCATCGATCGCCGTCTTGTCATATACATCAGACAGGAACGTGTCAATCGCCTCCTCGATAGTGTATGCACGACAGAACGCCCCGATGAGTCCCGGCTTTTCCAAAGGATCACCCGCTTTCTTGATCTCATGGGTAATGATGTCGTTCTCTCTGTTGGATAGAGGCCATGTAGATACATCCTTGTAATTAACATACTCGCTTAAGATCTCATCAGCATCACAGGCCGGGCCATCTTGGCATTGGAAAACAAAGTCTCCGTCCTTACTAGTGGATGGCCAATAGAAGAGTCTCGGGAGCTGATAGGTGGTCACATCAAACAGATCGATGCCCAAAGCCTCAGCGATCTTTCTACAGATCGGTTCATACTCCGTTGGCTTCACCTGTCTGTTGAATGGGAATACCAGACGGTATCGTGGTTTATCCTTTGTATGTTTATGGGTGGAGTAGAGGATGGCGGCAAAATCAAACTGCATCGTAAACTCATCCCACAGATCTGCTGTACCATAGTCAATGTCGAGAGTCGCAACACTACGCCACATCACATTGGCCGTCTTGCGAGTGCCACCGCTCAGGTAGCCACCCACAAAACCGCCAACATCCTTGATGTCGCTCTGTTCGTCTCTCGGCATCTTCTCATATTCCTTTACGGTCTCACTAGTGTATTTGGTGCTGCTGCATTTCTCAACCAATGAGCTCCATTTGCACCTTTTGTTCTTCCACTTCTTGGATAAACGGCTGTGAGCTGTAGCGATGTCTATTTCAAAATCATTTATGAGTTTCATTATTCTTAATTTTAATGAGGGCTTTATTCTTTGCGATAAACACTCTCTCGGCATCAAAATGCAAAGTCATAAGAGCTACGAAATGATTACGGTGCTGAGGCTCATGATAGATCTTGATCAGTCTCTTGCCCTTGCACCATATTGAGACACTTGCTTTGCATGGTGTCAATGTCTTGTCCATGAGATCATAAAACTTAAACAGATCTCTCGAATGGATAATAAACTCTGTTACACTCGTTAAATCATTCTCTTTCATAACTCCGGGATCCGAATTTTATAATATCTCCAATCGATGCACCCTGCACATTCACCGCATACCCGGTTCCCAGATACTTGGCATTCTCCATGCTCGGGATCATTGATTTCTGCTTGATAGGATAAACATGTTTTGCACAGGGTTATTCTCATACGACAAAAGATATTAAAGCACGGCTTTCGCCGTGCAAAGGTTAAAAACTAAATACTAATAACTAACTAATAAATGCTGAAACAGGCCTAACTCTGAACGTGTAGCTAGCCTCAGTGTACCAACTGCCCGTACCACCATCGATGAGGTAGAGACACCAAGCGTTGGTCGCACTACCCTCGGTAGATGTCCAATACCAATCCTGTTTAATAAGATCTCCACCCGCAAATTTCAAAGCTCTGTTGATGGTTCCGAAATTAATAAAGATACGGTACATCTCTCCCAATGATGGGATCCACCATCCATCCGACAGCTCGATCTCTGGGTTGAGGATCGGGCGCAAATGTTCGGTATATGCTTTGCCATTCATACTTTCTACTGCTCGAATGTAGCCTTTGAAATAATACGGATCGTCCTTGTTTTCATCCGTACCATTGTCTTTTGTGGTCAAAGCCACCGCTTTACCCTTGGCGGCATCATGCAAAGCCACCATGAGATTAAAGCTGCCCATCTTGATGCCCACACCGATCACATCCTTTGTGTCGGCGGTCAAATCATCCACATACAACACAACCTGCCCATCGGCTTGAACGAGATAAACACCATCTGGCATGTCCTCTGATGGCATCTGTGCCTCTCCGTGTTTCCACTCGGGCTTTGGCAACTGCGCTTGCTCAGGGTTTTCATTACCCATCACAAAAGAATTTGCCTTTTTGGCATCCTCCACATTGCCACACCATTGCAGCAATTCATATCTAAAACTTTGCATTGGTGACAATGCTTTATTTGTCTGTACTTCCATAATTGTTCACTTTTTAAATTGCTATTAATCTTTGAGATAATATGGTGTCGAATATCCCGCTCCTTTTAATGGGAGCCCCGGACACCATTCTATCGGTTCACTAAATAGAGCCTCCACATTTTCTAGGGTCTGATCTTTGGATGCCTCGACAATGATCTCATCGTGGATGTGGAATACCACATTCAGATCTTTGCTCTTGGCTCTGAGTATCACGGTTCCTAGGATGTCTCGGGCGATGGCTTGGATGATGTTCTCTGTGAGCTTTCCTCCGTAGGTTCGGATCTTGCCCCATTTCTTGGTGATCTGATCCAATCCCTCATACTCGATGATAGGATGATCGCTTCTCCAACCATCATCTTTTTCCACACCGACCTCGGCTCTCGGATAGCAGATGGTACGGCCGCTCGGTAGCTTGATGCAAAGCATTCCCCATTTCTTGGAGATCTCGATGCCTCTGTTGACTACTACGGTGTTTCCGGTCTGTATGGCTGAGATCGCCGCTTTCTCTACGTTCTCCCACAGCTTCACAATATGAGGATTACTATTTCTCCACATCTTGACAATGGATTTTTCCTCATCCTGTGTTAAACCTAGCTTGGCTCCTCCCATGGCTTCGAGTGCTGCTACTCCTCCACCATAGCCGAGGCCTAATACTGCCACCTTTCCTTTCGGTCTGAGATCGGCGTTTTCGCCATGTTTCTCCACCTTGCAGTTAAACATCTTACTCGCGGTCTCACAATAGATGTCTTTTCCGTGTTTGAACGCATCGATCACCCATCTCTCACCCGCTACCCAAGCGATAACTCTCGCCTCGATCGCTGAGAAATCGCACACATGGAAAATACATCCGGGCTTTGCGATGAACGCTGTGCGGATCAATTCACTCAGTACTTGGGTCACATTCGAGTAATTCATCTCGAACTCATCCAAATCACCCTGCTTGACCAGATACCGGGCATAGTCGAGATCGGTTAGATGATTCTGAGGGAGATTCTGTAATTGAACCAATCTGCCCGCCCATCGGCCTGTTCGGGCGGCTCCACAGAATTGGAGGAGTCCATGGACTCTGCCATCCTTGCACATACATTCCTGTATGGCATTATATTTCTTGTTGCTCGTCTTGGCCATCTCCTTACGTAGCTTCAACATCTTCTGAGCTCTTGGCCAGAACATCAACTGCTGATCTAGATCCTCCATATCCTTTTTGTTGAGGCTCTCGATGCTGAGTCCTGTCACTTTGTTCAGATAGATCTTAAGCTGTGCCGGGCTGTTGGGATTCTCCATTCCGGTAAGCTCTTTGGCCTGTGCCAATAACTCATCTTTGTACTCGGCATCAAATCTCGCTGCATTGTTAACCAATACCTGATCGACCAATACTCCTCTGTCGTTTATCTCCTGATCAGCCACATAGAGATCCTCATCAAACTTGGGAACCTCCAGACGGCGAACCTTTTTGAGGATCGCTTGCTCTACGTCCACATCACGGATGTTGTACCTGACAAAGGTGGCCCATTTCTCGGGATCTGATTCCGGGTGATGCCGGATCATTCTCACCATACCCTGTTTCTTGACCTTGTTAGGGCATGAGAAATAACGGATGAGGGCTTTACCCTCACTCATCTTTCGATCCTCCAACTTAAGCACCTCACCACATTGAGCGAGGGATAACGGCAATCCCATTCTAGCTGCCCGCACCATGGTGCATTTCCATTGTGCCGGATCCATCGGTTTGTCCATGCCCAGATACTTTGAGATACAAAGTCTCTCGAATGTAGCGTTAAATGCTGTCTTGGTAACTTCGGGATCGGTCAATGCAGCCCGGATTTCCGGAGGCAATTCCTCACCACAGGCCAATTGGACACACTTAGCGGGAGCACCATCGATGGAGTAGGCGAACAACAAAATCGTAAAATCCTCTGCTTCGATGTACTTATATACTCCTCCGGTAGTAAGATCGTTACTGCTGTAGGTCTCAATGTCAATTCCTAATTCTTTCATGTCTTGTTTTGTTAGAGATCACCGTGGGCGTTGGGGCCGTAGCCCCGCTGCCTCACGGCTTTATTATCAATGAAAAGACTATTCTACAGATCGTCATCATCCTCATCGTCAAACTGTGGGATGTCGGCGAAATCGGTCTCAGCAGAAACACGGCCGCCCAAGTGCTCATCGTCCTTGAACTTCATGATGTTATTCAGACCGCACGCGATGCCCTTTTTACCGTTCACATCGTAGCCATAGAACGTAACACTCATGATGGCCCAACAACCGCTGTAAACCTCCTCCTCGTCCATGATAGGCACGCGCTTCTTATCACAGATGCCCGGGCGGGTCTTGGCCTTGGCGTTGATGTAGAAATGATCCTCATAGATGCCATCATCGTCATTGTCCTTTTCGTCACCATCGTGCATTGGGAGCTCCAATTTCTTAGGCTCCTTACCGCCGAACTTGGAAACGATCGCCTGTTGCTTTGCAGTCTCGATCGCCTTGTTGATGGCCTCGATGGTCTTTTTCTCCGTCTTAGGGATGAGGAGATTAGTCATGTACTTTGGCTCACTCTTGCCATCCTTAGGGGCGTATGGCTCGAAAACGTGTGTATAACTGAGGCGCACAGGGCCGATTACTACTTTTGTCTCTTTTACAATTGGATTAATCATAATTATATTTTTTTAAAAAGTTTATAATTTACTATTATTCGATGTTTACATCCTTGAAATCATCCACCATCGGATTGAGGGCTTGTCTCTTATCCTCCTCTGGGACCAATGTCGGTTTGCCATCCGGCTTAAAGATGTGATCAGCGCAAAGTGTTGAAAATTTCTTTTTGCCAACTAACTTTTCCAAATCCGTGATGCTCTTAAGCTCTGTCGGCTTGGTGATCATATCCTTGGCGAAGCCCGCCTTTTCGAGGAGATCGATAACGGCATTGGCATCTGTGATCTTACGGATGGATCTGCCCGCTACCAACTTGTAGCCCACATACTGAGTGCCCGCTAGGGCTTGCTCCAAAGTGTACTCCTCAACACTCGACAACCATGTCTTGACTACCGGGATGAGAGGCAAAATGTGTTCTGCCATATCCTCCGGCTTGATCAATGTAGGATCGGGATGCTTCTTAACAATGTCTGTGCATTGCTCTGCGAGTGCTCTGCATCGGCCATTGACCTTGCAGAACTGACACCATTTTCCCGGCATCTGTCTGCCGTTGCCGCTGAATGCTTCCTTTGCCTTAGGCTGCAAAATATCTACAGTCCAATTCAACAAATCCGGGATGGTCATTTCATACTCGCTGAGATTGTCGATTCTCGGCTGTATGATGGTCATTCGGATATTCTCGATCTTGTAGTCAAAGTTAAAAGCATCATAGGCTCCGAGGGCATAGATCTTCATCTGAGGATTCTCAATGGCTGAGACTTTCACTCCCTTGCCATATTTGAGATCGACCACTTCCATCAAGCCATCGGCGATGATCACCACATCCGATGTGCCGAATGCTTCTGGAACGTAGTGAGAAAAATCTAATCTCACCTCTACGAGCAATTTGGCATCCTTGGTTCTCTGCTTTGCTGCATTGAACTTCTCTAGTACAATCGATACATAGGCATCGGTGTACTCTTCCATCTCGCCACAATAGTACTTATCCTTTAACTTCGCGATCTCCTTATCTTCTTCGGATGTGTCGAGCTTGAGGAATGTCTTTAACTTCTTCGCTGCGATCGCATGGGCTAAACTGCCCTCTTCTGCGAATGTGCTGCCGCTGTCCTTTACGTCTTTTTCGAGGAGGGGCGCTGCCGTGCAATTCAACCATCTGTGAGCTGCACTAGGTGATAATAACGCATGTGCCATAATTAAAATGCTAACGGTTTTTCCAATTTACTACCATCGGATGATAACTCCAATAATGCAATCTCATCCATGAATGCCTGTCTCTTATCCTCTACGATCTCTGATGGCTTCTCTGCTCCGAACAGGGCTGCCACATTCTTAAGAGTAGATGTCACCAATCTGTGGAGGGCTTTCACCTTAGCATCGGTGTTCTTCTTGTTGGCATAGTCCTCTCCCTCGATGCGATCTCTGAGATCGTTCATTGCCTTTCTCAGATCTGCCGCTGTTGGAAACTTAGAGGCCGGAGCCTTGTCAATAGGTGGCTGAGGCTGCTGTTCCTGAGTCTGTGCCTGTGCCTCATCCTTGGTGTCGTTGGTGTCGTTGTCACCATCGGCATTATCCTCTGTCTTGCCCGGTGCTGCCTCTTCGCCAGATGGCTGCTGCTCCTGTTCTGCCTTGGCGGTTTTGCTACTTCGCCCATTCGGCTTTTTCTGAGGAGCCTGTGGGGCATCCTCCTGATGATCGTCCTTGGATGGCTGTTGCTCTGCTACTACAGGAACAGGCTTTTTAGACAGGATGGCTCCAACTAGGGCGATCACCTCCGGGGTCACACCCAAACTTACATTCACATTAATACTGAAATCTGTTTTCATTGTCGAAAATGTTTATGTTATACATTATTATATATTACTTATCCTCTTGGATATAATTCACAATATCATCGATCTTACGGGTACGTACCCAAAATCTGAACAATTGGATGTCTAGCCATACGAGCACGATGGTATTGATCTTAACGATGATGAGGATCAATGTCTTTTCTGAAAAATTCTCCGGTGGATCAATCAAAGCATTAATGAGGGCGATGAAAAGAATGCCCATCAATACCCAAAATCTCCAATTCTTTAATAACTTAACCATATCTGCTAATTTTAAATGATTACACGATTGTGGATCTCCAAAATCTGAGGATCTCGGATCCCTTGATTACTTTTCTGAGGGTTGCTTTACGGATCTTGAATTTCAGATCTCCGTTGTTTGCATACCGTCTTATGGTCTGCCTGTTCACCCCGAGGATGATCGCTGTCTGGGTGACACTATACAAGCCCTCCGGTGTTACCTTTGGCTCTGTCTCTATCATGCGGGTTTCTTTGTAATGGTGAGACGGCTGTTAGCATAGTCCGATTGGATACTGAACTTGCAGCCGAGCTGATTCTGATACTGATAAGCCAAAGCCTTGCCATTGTCACAGGCCTTAGCATTCGGCAAATTGAATGTCTCTGTGAGACCCATTCCGATGTTCTCTAAGTCTTTTCTTGTCAATTTCTCCATTTTTGTTTAAATATTATTAAATTTACTTACTTAGTTACTTATTCCCTTGGAGAAAAAGAAAAACTGCCGTATATTTGCAGTAGGATATTGGTATGTTGGGCAAAAAGCCTGACAGCCTCTTTTGTGCTCCGAGAGTTTAGTTACTTACTTATCTTGGGTGCAAAGATACACAAAAGTGTTTAAACCACCAACTAAAAGTGTTTATTTGTGTGGTATTTTAAGACTATTTAATAAATACTAGTGTTTATGACAGGTGAAATCTTGAAAAATGAGCTATTAAACCGGGGGCTAGTACTTTCGGATATAGCAAAAAGATTGGGAATGTCCCCGCAACATCTCAATCAGGCACTTAACGCCGCTGATATTAAGAGCGGATTGATTGAGCGCATTTGTGATGTACTCGGCTTATCTATTGCCGAGATGTACCATGTTCCTCCTGTTATACAATATAATATTAAGGAGGATGAGAAAAAGGATATAAACGAAAGTGTTGATGAGACTCGCCCGCGGATCCCCCAGACGGTTGCCGCCGGATCCCTGTCCGGTTTCTCCGATGGTGTGATACTCCTGGATTGCGAACAGGTTCCTGTTATCAAAGCGTTTCCTCCTTACGATTACACCATGATAGTCAAAGGAGACTCCATGGAGCCAAAGTTTGAGGGTGGAGATGAGATCGCCATCCGTAGGGTCTATGACTATATAGAATGGGGAAAAACCTATGTACTCGATACTAGGGATGGAGCTGTTCTAAAACGTCTGTACGATGAGGGTGACAACTACAGATGTGTATCTTTCAACTCTGATTATCCCGATTTTTTAGTGAACAAAAATGATGTGTTCGGTGTTTTCAAAGTAGTGGGATTACTACGAATTTAGGTAAGATAGGCCTTATTATCATTCGGTAAAAAATCGGCAAACGAAATTTTAGAAATTATAAATAATTGATTATTAATAAGTTATGAACAAAATGGGATTATTAAGTGGTAAAACAGCCCTTGTAACAGGTGCTGCTCGCGGCATCGGTAAGGCTGTCGCTATGAAGTTCGCCTCTGAGGGCGCTAACATCGCATTTACAGACCTCGTACTCAACGACGATATGGCTGCCGGTTTGGAAGCTACTCGTAAGGAGATTGAGGCTCTTGGTGTAACCTGTCGTGCTTATGCTGGTAATGCAGCAGATTTCGAGGAGACACAGAAGACAGTTAAGCAGATTCATGAGGACTTCGGTTCTATTGATATCCTGGTTAACAATGCAGGTATCACCAAGGACGGTTTGATGCTCCGTATGAGCGAGGCTCAGTGGGATGCTGTTTTGAATGTAAACTTGAAGTCAGCCTTCAACTTCATTCATGCTTGCTCTCCAATCATGCTTCGTCAGCGTGGTGGTTCTATCATCAACATGGCTTCTGTAGTAGGTGTTCATGGTAATGCAGGTCAGTGCAACTATGCAGCTTCTAAGGCTGGTATGATTGCTTTGGCTAAGTCTATCGCTCAGGAGTTGGGTCCTAAGGGTGTACGCGCTAATGCAGTAGCTCCTGGTTTCATCGAGACTGCAATGACTGCACAGTTGCCTGAGGAAATCCGCAAGGACTGGATGAAGAAGATTCCATTGCGTCGTGGTGGTCAGACTGAGGATATCGCAAATGTTTGCCTCTTCCTCGCTTCCGACTTGTCTAGCTATGTAAGCGGTCAGGTTATTCAGATCGACGGTGGTATGAACATGTAATCTCTCGGCAACGTTTTGTTGATAAAACATGCAGGTAGTTTACGAAGACAACCATATAATCATAGTCTCTAAGAGAAGTGGCGAAATCGTGCAGGGCGACAAGACCGGCGACGAACCTCTCTCGGAGACTGTGAAACAGTACATCAAGGAGAAGTATCACAAGCCGGGAAATGTATTTCTCGGTGTGGTGCATCGCCTTGACCGTCCTGTTTCGGGTTTGGTCGTATTTGCCAAAACTTCTAAGGCATTGAGCCGTCTGAACAATATGTTCCGGGATGGCGAAGTTCACAAAACCTATTGGGCAATCGTGAAGAACATGCCAAAGGAACCTGAGGCTACGCTCACCCATTGGATTGTAAGAAATGAAAAGCAGAATAAGAGCTATGCTTACGACCGTGAGGTGAAAAACTCGAAGAAAGCGATATTGAAGTATAAGGTGATAGGTCATACAGACCATTATACACTTCTGGAGGTGAATTTGATGACGGGTCGTCATCATCAGATAAGATGCCAGCTTGCCAAGATGGGATGTCCTATCAAGGGAGATTTGAAATACGGTTCTCCACGTAGCAATGCAGATGGCAGTATTTCTCTCCTTTCACACAGAGTAGAATTTGTTCATCCTGTGTCTAAAGAAACAATAGTAGCAGAGGCTCCGCTGCCGGATGATAATCTTTGGCGGGCTATTGCACCCTAACTCAAAAATCCATGCTTATGAAGAGGTATGCGAAATGGGCAGGAATCACGGTGTTGACTCCATTGGTGCTCATCTTGTTGTTATCCATTCTGCTTTATCTGCCACCTGTTCAGAATTGGGCGGTAAAGCAAGTGGCTGCTTATGCCTCAGAGTCGACGGGTATGGATATTTCGGTAAAGCAAGTACGCCTCGTCTTCCCTCTGAAACTGGGAGTGGAAGGCGTAAAGGTACTTCAGCCAATCGACTCACTCAAGAATTCCCCAAACTTGGCTTTAAGAAATAAGAGAGATACCGTTGCCGACATCCAGAAGATGGTGGTAGACGTACAATTGTTGCCTCTTTTCGAAAGTCAAGTCATGGTGGATGAACTCAATTTCACCCAGATGAAGGTGAATACCACTAATTTTATTCACGAAGCAAGAATCAAGGGCAATGTAGGTAATCTGCGCCTGAAGGCTCATGGCATTGACCTGGGAAAGGAGAAGGTCAGGGTGAATCATGCCCTGTTGGCTGATGCCCGACTCTCGGTAGAGTTGAGCGATACGGTGCCGCCGGATACTACTCCTAGTACCAATTTCTGGAAGGTGAATATCGAAAAACTGAAACTGAAGAATACTGATTTCGTATTACACATGCCTGGAGATACTCTTCAGGTGAATGCTTATTTTGGAGATGCGGTGGCGCAGACTACCTATCTCGACCTTTATAAAGGACTTTATCAGATAGGTCATCTTGACTGGAAGAATGGCAAGGTGAACTATGACCAAAACTATATCCGTCCGGTATCGGGCATGGACTTTAACCATATCGCCCTGTCGGCCATGACTTTGAAGGCAGACTCTTTCTATTATTGCGATTCGAAGATCGATGTCAAGATTCGTGAAGCTCAGTTTAAGGAGAAAAGCGGTTTGCAGGTAGACCAGCTCTATGGCAGATTCGTGATGGATTCCGTGAAACTGCAGTTGCCTGATATCTGTCTCCGTACCCCATACTCCCAGTTGCAGGCAACGGTGGATATGGATATGAATGCCTTTGATGAGGTGAAACCTGGCAAGTTGATGGCACAGCTGAAGGGAGCTTTGGGCCGTTCAGACCTGTTCCTCTTTGCAGGCGATGCCTTCCCAGGCGCCATGAAGAAGAAATGGCCATTCTATCCGATGAAGATAGAAGGTTCGTTCAAGGGAAATATGCAGCAGGCATCTTTCTCGGGCTTGAAACTGTCGCTGCCTACAGCCTTCGAACTGAGTGCTGATGGAAAATTGGGTAACCTGACGGATTTGAACCGTCTGAAGGCAAATGTAGATCTGAACGCCCGTACCTATCATCTGGATTTCATTACCGCCATGCTTGACCCTTCTCTGATGCAGGAGATACGTGTGCCTAGCGGTATCGGAATCCGTGGTAACATTCAGGCAGACGGCTCCAGATATGCTACCCGACTCGCCATTACCGAAGGTCGTGGCAGAATGAGGGTAGATGCCAAGATAGATGCGAAGACCCGGAAAGACGGCAGTATCGATATGAACCGTCTGGCTTATCAGGCTAAGATTCAGGCGCACAACATCCAGGCAAAGCATTTCCTGCCAAAACAGGATTTGCATTCTTTCACCGGCTCATTGCAGGCGAAGGGAGTGGGAACCGATTTCCTTTCTCCGCGTACCCGATTACAGGCTAAGGCACAGGTAAGCCAGATTCAGTATGGCAAATACAAACTGGATCATGTATTGGCAGTGGCTCACGTTGCTAATGGTAAGGTGCATGCCGATATCGACAGCAAAAACCAGTATCTTACGGGACTCGTAAGCCTTGATGCACTTACGAATTCCAAGAAACTGGAGGCTACCCTGGTGGCAGATGTCCGCGATGTGAATCTTTATTCGTTAGAGGTTACAAAGGCACCGATGCGCCTGTCGCTCTGCGGTCACATGGATATCAGGTCCGACCTGAAGGACAGTCATGACATCATGGCTTCGATGAGTGATATTACGGTTCGTACGGCAGAAAAGAATTACCGTCCGGTGGGTGTTGACGCTGATGTCTTTACCCGCAGAGATACCACGCACGCAGTCATCGATTGCGGCGACTTCCATCTCAACATGGATGTACACGGAGGCTATAAGCAGTTGATGAGCCGTTTTGCCGGATTGCAGAAAGAATTGGCTCATCAGCTTAGGAACCATCATATCGATCAGGTGAAGATTCGCAGTCAGTTCCCTTTCGGTCATGTTTATCTTACCACAGGAAAGGACAATTTCATTTCCCGTTTCATCGCTTACTGCGGTTATGATTTCAAGATGGTGGATATGAAGATGACCATGTCGCCTGTAACAGGTGTCAATGGTTATCTCAACATCGATTCACTGGTGGCGAGTGGTATGCAGTTGGATACGATCCGTGCCTTGGTGAAGACTGAGGGCGATACCATCCGCTATGCAGCACGTGTTCAGAACAACAAGCATAATCCTCAGTATGTGTTCCGGGCACAGGTAGAGGGCGAACTGCAGGAGAAGGGTTCCAATATCGATGCCCGCATCTATGATGCCAAAAACAGATTGGGTGTAGATGTGGGTCTGGAGGCGCTGTTGCTGGAAAACGGCGTGAAGATTTCGCTCATCGATACCCATCCTGTCCTGGGGTACAAAAAGTTTACTGCCAACGATGACAACTATCTGATGCTGGGCAATGACGACCGTGTTTCTGCCAATCTGAGTCTGAAGGCAGCCAACGGCATGGGTATCCGCATATACAGCAATGATGAAAACGAAGAAGCGCTGCAGGATCTTACGGTCAGCATGAGCCAGTTTAATCTGGATAAAGTGCTCAGCGTGATTCCTTATATGCCGGATATCTCGGGTATTCTTGACGGCGACTTCCATATTATCCAGACCAAGGATGAACTCTCGGTTTCTTCTAATCTGAACATCGACAATATGGTTTACGAAAAGTGTCCGATGGGAGATGTCGGTACTGAATTCGTTTACATGCCAAAGAGCGACGGTTCTCATTATGTAGATGGTTTCCTCAATTATGAGGGTGAAGAAGTAGCTACCGTAAAGGGTACTTACAAGTCGGAAGGAAACGGTTATCTCGATGCCGAAGTGGGTATGGAGAAGTTGCCTCTGCATTTTGTCAACGGTTTTGTTCCTGACCAGATTATGGGTCTGAAGGGATATGGCGAAGGAAAACTGAGTTTGAAGGGAGCCTTGAGCCAGTTGGATGTAGAGGGCGAAGTATATCTGGATTCGGCTTACCTCGTCAGTGTGCCGTATGGCATCACGATGCGTTTTGCCAACGATCCTGTCCGTATCATAGACAGCAAGTTGCTCTTCGAAAACTTCATGATGTATGCCAACAATGAGAGTCCGCTCAATATCCAGGGCAGTCTCGACTTTACGAATATAGAGAAGATGATGCTCGATATCCGGATGCGAGCACAGAACTTTCTGCTGATTGATGCCAAGGAGAATGCCCGTTCCGAGGCTTTCGGCAAGGCGTATGTCAACTTCTATGGTGCGATGCGCGGACCGGTAAGCAATCTGAAGATGCAGGGTAAACTGGATGTCCTCGGCAATACGGATATGACGTATGTGCTGAAAGAATCGGAACTGACTACTGATACGCAGCTCGATGAGCTGGTGAAGTTTACGAATTTCAAGAGTGGCAAGCCTGTCGTTGTCAAGCGTCCGGCACTGGAAGGATTGAACATGATGTTGGGCATGTCGATAGACGAGTCGGCTCATATCCTCTGTGCTTTGAATGCCGACCAGACCAACTACATCGACCTGATGGGCGGTGGTAATCTGACGATGACTTACAATTCGGTTGATGGCATCGGCATCACGGGCAAGTATACCCTGAACAATGGCAAGATGAAATATTCGCTGCCTATCATTCCGCTCAAGACGTTTGATATCCAGGACGGCAGCTACATAGAGTTTAACGGCGATCCGTTCAACCCGACCCTGAACATCACGGCAACAGAGAATGTCAGGACAACGGTAAACGAGGGACAGGGAACCGGCCGCTCGGTGGATTTCATTTGTGGCGTAAAACTCTCGCAGACATTGAATAAGCCAGGCATCCAGTTTATCGTTTCCTCACCAAACGATGCCACCTTGCAGGATGAACTGAACACGATGAGTATTGAAGAGCGGGGTAAGATAGCCATTACGATGCTGGCTTCGGGCATGTATCTTGCCAACGGAAATACCAATTCGTTCTCCATGAACAGTGCCTTGACCTCATTCCTCAACTCAGAGATCAATAATATTGCAGGTTCAGCGATGCGTTCTGTGGGTGTGGATGTCGGTATGTCGGTAGATAACTCCACCAATGCAGCAGGTGCCATGCACACCGATTACAACTTTAAGTTTGCCAAGCGGTTCTTCAACAACCGCTTGAGTTTCAGTGTGGGCGGTAAGGTTTCTACCGGTGCAGAAATGGAGAATGCAGCCAACAATGATGATGCATTCTTCAACAATATCGAATTGCAGTACCGTCTCAACGAAGGTGCGAGCCAGTATATCCGTGCCTTCTACAACAACAATACCTACAATTGGCTCGAAGGTTTGATAGGTGAGTACGGTGTCGGTTTCAAATGGCAGAGAAAGTTGCAGCATTTCAAGGACATCTTCCGGTTCAAGACCGATAAGCAGCAGATTCCTGCAGCCCCAATGGAGAAGAATCCTGCGGTGAAGAAGAGTACGAACGAAAAGAAGGATACGATGGAGAAAGCCAGAACAAAGGACTTTGACCCATTGAAACTTAACGAAAAGTAATGAGCGATATGAAACAGCAGAACAGGTTATACCTTATTATATATGTGGCAGCATTGCTGATGTTGTCGGGGCAGCTCATAACGGGTTGCTCTTCAACCAGTGCACTGAAAGAAGACGAGCAGCTGTTTACGGGTCTGGTACCTATCGAGTATAAGAACTACGAGAAGGGAACTTATGCTGATTCTACCATCACCGAGATGGAGTATGCCCTGGCTTCGGCTCCGAACGGTGCCTTGTTTGGGAGCAGCTATTACCGCACGCCGTTCCCTGTGCGCCTGTGGATATGGAATGCTTTCTCTCAGTCGGATGGAGCACTGGCTAAGTGGATAACCAAGGTATTCGGTTCCAAACCTAAGCTGATGGCGAATGTGAATCCGCAACTCCGTGCCCAGGTAGCCGAGCATCAGCTCGATAAATATGGCTATTTTAACGGTAAGGTGACTTATGATGTGCTGACACAGAGCAATCCGAAGAAGGCGAAGGTTGCCTATCAGGTAGACTTCGGTCATCTCTGGACGCTTGATTCTATGGCTTATCTCAACTTCCCTGCCAAGAGCAAGCAGCTCATAGATGCCTCCATGAACAAGGCGCTCATCCGGAAGGGGAGTCCTTTCAATGTCGCCAACATGGAATCGGAACGTCAGCGTATCACCCGTCTGTTCCGCAACAGGGGCTATTATTTCTATCAGAACAGTTATGCTTCTTATCTTGCCGATACCGTGAATGTGCCCGGCAAGGTGCAGTTGCGGCTGATGATGGCAGACAGCGTGGACGATAGGGCTACCCGCCAGTGGTATATCGGAAAGATTCATGTTAATTTCAGAAAGCAGTATATGGAGGAGTTGAAGGATTCCTTTGTGCGCAGCTATCTGAGTTTCCATTATAATGGAAGAAAGATGCCGATACGTCCGGGCATCGTTTTGCAGAGTCTGCGCCTGCGTCCCCGTGAACTGTATCGGGTACGTACCGAGGAACGTGCCAAGACCGGACTTCAGGAGATGGGACTCTTCAGCTATTCCAGCATCCAGTTTACCCCCCGTTCGGTGCAGACCCTAGACAGTTTGGGCAATGTAGTATATCGTGATACCTTGGATGCCAATATCGATCTGGTATTCGACAAGCCATACGATTTCTATGTCGAGGCAAATGCCCGCGGTAAAACGACCGGTAGAGTAGGACCGGAGCTGGTAGTGGGTCTTACCAAGCGCAATGCTTTTCATGGAGGCGAGAAACTTACTGTCAACCTGCATGGTTCGCATGAGTGGCAAACCATCAGTCAAGCTGGTGGAGGTTCTACCCGCATCAATTCCTATGAATACGGATCGGATGTATCCGTAGAGTTCCCTCGCATCATCACGCCTTGGAATATGTTCAGAACGATGGAGCAGAATGAGCGCAGATACCGTGCCGGACACATGCCTACCCGATATCGGGGAGTACCGACCACAACCGTCAAGGCTTCGATGAATGTACTGAACAGAGCCAGCTATTTCCGGCGTCATGTGGCAGCGGGCGAGTTAACCTATGCGTGGTCTACCTCTTACCAGCATCAGCATTCTTTCAGTCCGCTGATTCTCTCTTATGAGTTTATGAACAGTCGCACAGCCGCTTTCGATAGCATCCTCGCCCTGCATCCTTATCTTCAGATATCGATGCGCGACCAGTTTGTGCCTAAGATGAGTTACACCTATACTTATCGCAGTCCGCGCCGTTACCGCCATCCTATCACCTGGTCAACCACCATCAGCGAGGCAGCCAATATCCTTTCGCTCGGTTACATGGCGGCCGGAAAGGGATGGAACGAGAAAGACAAGAAGATGTTCAAGAATCCGTTTGCTCAGTTCCTGAAACTGGAGACAGATTTCGTGAAATATTGGCGTATCACCCAGAATGGTACGCTGGTGGGACATGTCAATGCCGGCATTATCTGGAGTTATGGCAATGCCGAGAATGCTCCTTATTATGAGCAGTTCTATATCGGTGGTGCCAACAGTGTGCGAGCCTTTAATGTGAGAAGCATCGGACCGGGCAGATACCAGCCTACCAACAGCAAGTATTCGTATATCGACCAGACGGGCGACATCAAGTATCTGATGAATCTGGAATACCGTCAGAAGGTATGGGGCGATCTCTATGGAGCCCTTTTCCTGGATGCAGGTAATGTGTGGACCTTACGCAACCATGAGTATAGTCCGCTCGGCAAGTTTGATGTAGACAAGTTTTTCCGGCAGCTGGCGGTAGGCACCGGTGTCGGTGTGCGTTATGACATGGGTATGTTTGTGATACGTGTCGACTGGGGTATCGGTCTGCATGTTCCTTACGATACCGGCAAGAATGGCATCTATAACATCCGTCGGTTCAAGGATGCCCAGAGTCTGCATTTCGCTGTGGGTTATCCTTTCTAGGTTTAGCCTGGGAGATGTGTCCGGAAATAAGTCTGATATGTGTTACAGATAGTGCATAAAAGGACAAAAATTGATATTAATCAAAAAAAAATAGGAAAACGTGCGGTTAACTGCATTTTTTTTGTTACTTTTGCATCGTTATTTTTTTAATAACTATCAACTATTAATAAATAAAAGTATAGACAAAATGAAACCTACGTTATTGCTTTTGGCTGCCGGTATGGGTAGCCGTTATGGTGGTTTGAAACAGCTTGATGGTCTGGGTCCTAATGGTGAGACTATCATGGACTACAGCATCTATGATGCTATTCAGGCTGGTTTCGGAAAGATCGTATTCGTTATCCGCAAGGACTTCGAAGATCAGTTCCGTGAGAAGATTCTTTCAAAGTATGAGGGTCATATTCCTGCAGAGCTTTGCTTCCAGGCATTGGATGATCTCCCAGAGGGATTCTCTGTTCCAGAAGGTCGTGAGAAACCATGGGGTACAAACCATGCTGTCCTGATGGCAAAGGATATCATCAAGGAACCTTTCTGCGTAATCAACTGCGATGACTTCTACAACCGCGATTGCTTCATGGTAATCGGCAAGTTCCTCTCTGAACTTCCAGAGGGCAGCAAGAACCGTTACGCCATGGTAGGTTTCCGTGTAGGTAATACCTTGAGTGAGAATGGTACCGTAGCTCGCGGCATCTGCTCTAAGGATGCTGATGAGAACCTTACTACCTGTGTAGAGCGTACCGAGATCATGCGTATTGACGGTAAGGTATCTTACAAGGACGAGCAGGGCGAGTGGGTTGCTGTTGGCGACAATACTCCTGTTTCCATGAACGTTTGGGGCTTCACACCTGATTACTTCCAGCATAGTGAGGAGTACTTCAAGGAGTTCTTGAGTGATCCTAAGAATATGGAAAACAAGAAGGCTGAGTTCTTCATCCCATTGATGGTCAACAAGCTCATCAATGAGGGTACAGCTACCGTTAAGGTGCTCGATACTACCAGCAAGTGGTTTGGTGTAACTTATGCAGCCGACCGCCAGAGTGTTGTTGATAAGATCCAGCATCTTATCGATGAGGGTGTTTATCCTAACAAGCTCTTCTAATTTAATGTGATGGATATAAACATTAATATATTGACAGATCAGGAAGCCGCTATTCTCCGAGAGACGATAGCGGCTTCTCATCGTATTGTCGTCTGTGCACATAAGTCGCCAGACGGTGATGCCGTCGGCTCTTCTTTGGGATGGGCTGGTTATCTTCGCTCTTTGGGCAAGAAAGTTGACATTTGTGTGCCGGATATGATACCGGATTCTATTTCCTGGTTGCCTGGAGCTGCCGGTATCCTGCGATATGACAGACAGCCTGAACTGGTGCAGCGAGCTTTCGATGAAGCCGATCTGGTATGCTGTGTTGACTTTAGCAGTGAGGGACGTCTTGATGAGATGGATCATTTATTGTTGGGTTGCAAGACTCAGCGTGTCATCATCGACCACCATCTGTCTCCTAATCTTGAGGCTAAGCTGCTGGTTTCGCAGCCACATGCCAGCAGTGCCAGCGACCTGGTATTCCGTGTAGTCTGGCAGTTGGGAGGTTTCCCACAGATGGATCAGACCTGGGCTACCTGCATCTATTGCGGCATGATGACCGATACGGGCGGTTTCACCTATAATTCTACCCAGCCTTATATCTATTACATCATCTGCTTGCTGCTTACCAAGAACATCGACAAGGATAAGATTTACCGTAATGTCTTCAATAATGCCCGCATTCCGGCAGTCCGGTTCCGTGGCTATCTGATGAATGAAAAGTTGCAGGTAGTAGAGGGACTTCATGCCAGTTTCTATACCGTGACCCGTAAAGAGTTGAAGAAGTATGACTTTATCAAGGGCGATCTGGAAGGATTGGTGAACGTACCTCTTACCATCAAGGGACACAAACTCTCCATTTCTCTTCGTGAAGATACGGATATAGACAATCGCATATTGGTAAGTCTCCGTTCGGTAGACGATTTCCCATGCAATAAGATGGCAGCCGAGTTCTTCAATGGTGGCGGTCATCGCAATGCTTCTGGCGGCAAATTGCTTTGCAGCATACAGGAGGCAGAGCAGATAGCACTGAAGGCTATCCTGGCATACGCCGATATGCTGAAGTAGCCGTTTTTTTCCTTAGAAATGACGAAAAAGACAGAAAACAACCCCGTTTTGAGGCAATAGGATGATAATAAGTGATAAATAATAATAAAATCAACCTATTCCTCTCGGTGTTGTCTTATCTTTTTTGTACCTTTGCCCAATAAATCAGATTTTAAAAAGAAGAATGAAGAAATTTTTGTTTGCAATGATTGCTTTTGCGGCTGTTTTATCGTTTGCCGCATGCAATGATAGTGAGACTTATAAGGACATGCGCGACAGAGAGCTCGATTCTATCAGCTCTTTCTTGCGTAAGGAAAATATTAAGGTCATCTCTGAGGATGAGTTCAACAGACGTTGGAAAAATAATGAGAAACTGACGGATACAGCAAAGAACAACAACGAATGGGTACTTTTCAACAGTAACGGTATCTACATGCAGGTGATTGACCAGGGATGTGGCGACTATATCAAGAAAGGTACATCGGTAGATGTATTGGTCCGCTTTGATGAGTATAACCTTTCGTATGCTGCTGAAATGAGCGATAAGTGTCTCACGCTTTCAAACAAAGTTCCTGCTTATTCCTATTATGTAGATAAGATAAGCGTTACCAATACTTCCGGTACATTCACCGGTTCTTTCGTAGATCCTTCAGCTAGTCTGATGGCCAATACATATAATTCATCCAATTATGGCAGTGTAAGTTCTACCGTGCCTAGCGGCTGGCTCATACCATTCACCTGGATTAAGATAGGCAGACCGAAGACTGATGATGAACGCATCGCTCATGTCCGCCTGCTCGTACCTCACTCTTACGGTACCACATCGGCATCGGGCAGTGTGCAGGCATGTGTCTACGACATGACTCTGCAGAAAGGAAGATAAACATAAAAAGAGATATATTTATGACACTGATTAAGTCAATTTCTGGTATCCGCGGTACTATCGGCGGTCCAGCGGGCGATACTTTGAATCCGCTCGATATCGTAAAGTTCACTTCAGCATACGCTACCTTCATTCGCCGTAGCGGTGCTTCAGAGAGTAATACCATCGTTGTAGGCCGTGATGCACGCATCTCTGGCGAGATGGTAAAGAATGTGGTTTGTGGAACCCTCATGGGCATGGGCTACGATGTGCTGAACATCGGTCTGGCTACTACTCCTACCACCGAACTTGCTGTTACCATGAGTGGTGCGGCCGGCGGTATCATCATCACAGCTTCTCACAACCCACGTCAGTGGAATGCCCTCAAGCTCCTCAACGAGAAGGGTGAGTTCCTCACAGCAGCTAATGGTAACGAGGTGCTGGGTATCGCAGAGAAGGAAGACTTCGACTATGCGGATGTGGATCATCTCGGAAAATATACTGAAGACAATACCTTCAACAAGCGCCATATCGACTCCGTACTTGCTTTGAAGCTCGTAGATGTCGAAGCAATCAAGAATGCCCACTTCAAGGTTTGTGTAGATTCCATCAACTCTGTTGGTGGCGTTATACTTCCTGAGTTGCTCGATGCGCTCGGGGTAGCATATACTTTCCTCAATGGTCAGCCTACAGGCGACTTCGCTCATAATCCGGAGCCATTGGAGAAGAACCTCGGTGGTATCATGGATGAGTTGAAGAAGGGTGGCTACGATATGGGTATCGTTGTAGACCCTGATGTTGACCGTCTGGCTTTCATCTGCGAAGATGGCAAGATGTTTGGCGAAGAGTATACCTTGGTAAGTGTGGCAGATTACGTGTTGAGCAAGACTCCAGGCAATACCGTCAGCAACCTTTCATCTACCCGTGCCCTCCGTGATGTTACAGAGAAGCATGGTGGCAAGTACACTGCAGCTGCTGTAGGCGAGGTGAATGTAACTACCAAGATGAAGGATGTTCACGCTGTTATCGGTGGTGAAGGCAATGGTGGAGTTATCTATCCAGAGAGCCATTACGGTCGTGATGCCCTCGTTGGCATCGCCCTCTTCCTGAGCAGTCTGGCTCACAAGGGCTGCAAGGTGAGCGAGCTCCGTGCCAGCTTCCCTAACTATTTCATCGCAAAGAACCGCATCGACCTCACTCCATCTACCGATGTAGATGCAATCCTCGTGAAGGTTAAGGAGATGTATGGTAAGGAGAAGGATGTCACCGTAACAGATATCGATGGCGTCAAGCTCGATTTCCCTGACAAGTGGGTTCACCTCCGCAAGAGTAATACCGAGCCTATCATCCGAGTATATAGCGAGGCCTCTACCATGGAACAGGCTGATGAACTGGGCAAGAAACTCATGCAGGTGGTTTACGATATGCAGTAAGATACTGAATATGAGATCATAAAAAAGAGATGAAGCAACGTAGATTTAGCTTCATCTCTTTTTTTTTGTGCGCCGATTTCCATCTGCAAAACTTCAGTAATTTGAAGAAAGATAGAGAAAGATTTGGCTTTCTCAGATAAAAATCGTATTTTTGTTGCGAAATTGCAGACAATGAGGCCTCTGAGCCTTTGTTGCAGTAATGAAAAACTTGAACCGTTCCTTATAGGGAGCATAAATGAATTTACAGAATAATGGAATCTATTATAAAGCATTATCAGGTAGCCCATGTCGGGTTCAGCCTTTCTTATCCTGATTCCTCTCAGGAGATGATGGCTGTTTTACTGGAGGCTTATCAGGCGTTTGAATGCGATGAACAGGTCGCGTCTGCTGCCCTGACCTCCTTCTCTCTTACCTTGAACGAAAGCGGGGAAGAACTGAGGAAACCTGCCGGTTTCAAGGAGGAATGCAGACAGGATGAGGAGGGACAGCTCATTATCAGCGGTAGTCTGGGAGAGAAGCAGAAGGCGTTCCTGATGGCAATGACTGATATGAAATCGATACTGGTTACAGGTCATGATTATCAGCATTCCAGTCTTCTGGTTCCTGCTGGCACCTTCAGCCAGAAGTCGGCTTTCGGATCCCTCAAGGCAACCGTTGACACCTCGCTGATGCTGCTCTATGCCATGCGTTCGGCTGCCGGAGATACACTCCTGTTTCATTCTTCTACCGTAGTAAAGGAGGGAAAGGCTTATCTCTTCCTGGGCAAGAGCGGAACGGGCAAGAGTACGCATTCCGGACTGTGGCTCAAATATATCGAGGGTACCCGACTGCTCAATGATGATAACCCGGTGGTATATATATCGCACGAAGGAACGCCCATGGTGAGTGGCTCGCCTTGGAGCGGAAAGACACCTTGCTATAAGAACGAGGAATATCCGATAGGGGCAATTGTCCAATTGCGCCAGGCACCAGAGAATAAAATCAGAAAACAGACCGTCATAGAGTCTTATGTGTCTATCAAGACTTCTGTTTCCGGCAAGGCATGGGAGAAGGAAATTGCAGATGGCCAGCATCAAACGATAGAGAAGCTGATCGGGGCTACCCGGCTTTATCTGCTCGACTGTCTGCCTGATGCCGGTGCAGCCCTCCTTTGCAGTCAGACCATCAGTCAGTAAAACCAACCGTCGGGTAAAAACCAATCGTACAATAGAAAGATGAATACATCCGATTCAAAATATAAGGCAATAGCCGCGCTCGAGCTATTCATCCGTGAAGGTCGTCCTGTCAAGTTTCCGGTCAAAGGAACCAGCATGCTTCCCTTTATCGTAGGTGATAGAGATTGCGTAGAATTCTATCCGGTAGAAGGCGAGTTGAAGGTGGGCGATATCGTGATGGCGAGGGTAGAAGAAGGCTATCCGGTGGTGCATCGCATCATCGGGATAGAGCCTGTTGCAGGAGCAGCTTCCCCCGCATCCTTTTCTGCAGATGATTGCCGTATCGTGCTGACGGGCGATGGAAATCTCGGTTTTAAGGAGCATTGCCTGCGCAAGGATGTCATTGCGAAGGCGCATGCTGTCATCTGCCCCGACGGCAGCCGCAAGAGTCTCATCTCGCAGAAAGCGCTCAGAAACTGGCACAGATGGCAGAGGTTGAGGCCTGTGCGTAGGGTCTTGCTTAAAATAATCAAGCTCTATATCCGTTTATCATATAAAAACTAAAAAACAAGATACAATGAAGATCAAGAAAGATTTCAAGCTCCGCGAAATTTGCGGTGAGTATGTGGTAACAGCCGAAGGTATGCAAGCTGTAGACTTTACCAAGTTGATTAGTCTCAACGAAACAGCTGCGTTTCTTTGGAAGGCGGCTGAGAAACAGGGTGAATTTACGATAGCTTCGTTGGCTCAGGCTCTGTGCGATGAGTATGATGTAGTCATGGCTCAGGCAGAAAAAGACTGCGAGGCGATTATTGCTCAGTGGCAGAAAGAGGGACTGGTATGAGGAAGTATGCACTATGGTTTTTCCGCCAGATGTCTGCTGTCCGTGGACGTTTGCTGTTGCGCATCATCGCCGGTCTTCTGCAGGTAGCATTAGGCTTGTGGCTCGTCTGGCTGTGTCGCCGGTTCATCGATGTGGTGATCTTGCGTGGCAATGTGCTGCGCGAAACCATCGTGCTTTTTTCTGTCATCGCCCTGCTGATAGCCCTTCGCCAGCTGGTATTCTATCTTTCCGGCATCACCGAGGTTATCCTCCAGAATGATATGCGTAGCCGCCTCTTCCGGTTTGTGCTGGGCAGGAAACTCTATGCCGTTAAGCATCAGGCTGAGGCTGGTTCCGGAAAGCCTGCTTCTGATATGCTTTCCGGCGACATCAGCCAGCGTTTGGAGCGCGATCTCTCATCAGCCTCTTCGGTAGTTACGGATATCCTGCCCACAATCGTAGTCACCCTGGTGCAGCTCTTCGGTGCCTTCTTCCTGATGCGTTCCATCGATTCCATTCTGGCATGGAGTCTTCTGGTGTTGACACCGGTAGTTGCAGTCTGTGCCAAGTATCTCGGCAGCCGACTCAAGAAGATGACGCTGGCGATACGCGAGGAGGAGAGCAGCATACAGATGATGATTCAGGAGACGGTAGAACATGAACTCACCATCAAGACCTTGCAGGCAGAGAGCGCGGTTTCCGGTAGGGTAGGCAGCATGCAGCAGCGTTTGCATCATCTGGTCCGCCGTCGTATCCGTTTTACGTTGATATCCCGTCTGCTCCTGGCTTTCACTTTCAGTTACGGCTATTTCGGAGCCTTTGTCTATGGTGCCATCCAACTCAAGAACGGGTTGATAACCTTTGGTGTGATGACAGCCTTCCTGCAGTTGGTGGGGCAGATACAGAGTCCTATCATGTCGCTCTTGGGCATGATTCCCCAGCTGATTCATGCATCAGCGAGTGTAGACCGGTTGGTAGAAATAGAAAATACCGAGCAGGAGGAATCTCTGGTACAGGCAGATGTTTCTATACCTTTGCAGCGTGCTTGCGGCATCCGTCTTCAGGATGTGAGTTATTCATATCCCGATGAGCGAAAGAAAGTTGTTGTCAGTCATTTCTCTTATGATTTCCGTCCCGCCACATCTGTGGCGATAGTAGGAGAAACCGGTTGTGGCAAGACCACTATCCTGCGCCTGCTGTCGAGTATCATCCAGCCCGATAGCGGAAGGATTGTATTGTATGATGCACAGGGCAAAATGGTAGAAGGAACCAGTATGCGTTCGCATATCGTGTATATAGAGCAGGGTAATACGCTGATGAGCGGAACCATTCGCGATAATCTTCTTCTTGCCAATCCCGTGGCTACCGATGAGCAGCTTACCGAAGCCCTTCATGTAGCCTGTGCCGATTTCGTTTTCAGTTTGCCGACAGGTATGGATACGAAGATAGGAGAGCATGCCACCCGTTTGAGTGGCGGTCAGGCACAGCGCATTGCTATAGCCCGCAGTCTTTTGCGCGAGGGTAATATTCTGTTGCTTGATGAAATCAGCTCATCGCTAGATGCCGAAACCGAGAAGCTTCTTTTCGACCGTCTCTTTACTTCGTATGCCGATAAGACTATTATCTGTGTTACGCATAGGAAGGAGGTGGCAGACAGATGCCAGGAGCAGATACGGCTGTGATGAAATGACCTAACCTCTTTATGCTCTGGGGATAGGTTATCCCCAGCCCTCAGGTAGTATCTGGTAATGTGTAGTGAGAATATCGTGAGGGATAACCCCAAATCGTGATGGATGATAGATGATTACATAAAACTTATTCACGAATACGGCTGCATCGGGTTACAAATATGGCTGCGTGGGGTTACAAATATGGCTGCGTAGGGTTACGAATATGACTGCATCGGGTTACGAATATGACTGCGTAGGGTTACAAATATGACTGCGTAGGCTAACGGAGACGTATCTGTAAGCTTATCGAGACGTCTGCATCAGCCAACAGAGACGTCTGAACTCGCTGACTGAACTACTTGAGTTTCTTGACTGAACTACTTGAGTTTCTTGACTGAACCACTTGAGTTAGCTGACTTAACCACTTGGGTATTCTTCTTCATGTGCTTGAATGTAACCATAAAACTTTTCAACCATACAGGTCGAAATTGTTTCAGCGGGCGAGAGCCCCCTCAAACTTTTACTTTTATTTATGAATCGTCAGCCCGACGCAGTGAAGCGGAGTGCTGTTTTTATAGCATTATAAATACTTTCCCGGAATCTGCTGCAAGGCAAAATCCCCGGAAAGTATAAGCCCCCAGCCTGCTTGCGAAAGTAGGCAGGGGAATTTCTTATCTGTTACCTCTAAGATAATATCTTATTTCAATTTTTCTATCTGTTCCTGGGTAAGACCGGAATACTTCATAATCAGATTGAGGTCAACGCCATCAGCAAGCATATTTCTGGCAATATCAAGGCTTCGCTGGTTCATACCTTTTTCCATACCTTCCGCAAGACCTTCTTGCTTACCTTTCGCCATACCTAATTCCATTCCCTCCTTCATACCCTTTTCCATACCTTCAGCTATACCTTCACGCTTAGCTGTGTCTACGGAATTCTTGATGTCGCGATATGCCATCTTGCTGGTCTCGTACTCCCTCATTTCCTGAGGAGTAAACTTGGCTATCTCGGCTTCCTCGAAGAGGCGGTCGAAGCCGAAATCGGTCAGCAAGCTGATGTATCTTTCTTCTACCTGTTTCATACGCTTTATGTTTTTATTTGTACTGCAAAGATAATGCTAACGAGCGCAGAATATCAAGCTTGCTTGAATATTTTGCCGAGTGCAGTTTATCATCTGCTAAGATACGCTGAATATTTGTAACTTCCAAATTTTTAGGCTGTTTTTTGCTTTGAAGATTATACAGTACTACATGCGAACGGTCGGTTTAAAAGAAAAAATAACGGATATCTGTTAATAAAAGTTTAAGCGTGTCCTGTCTTGGAAAAATTATAGTATATTTGTAGCCGAAAAGACGGGTCGGCGTGACTCGTAGTGATCCATGAGATGACAGAATAAAACAGAAACTCAAAATTAGTAATTATTTAACGAGAAAAACAAGATGAAAAGAACCATTTTAACAGCAGTGTCGCTGCTAATCTTATTCGTATTGCCACCTCATCTTTCTGCCGGGCCACAATCCTGGCAACAGGCGCAGAAAATAGCGGAAAGAATTGGCTGCTGGGCAAAGAATTCGGTGGCGCCTATGACGCCGGGCAACGTATTCCTGAAAATGGGGGATAAGGAAACGGCGGTGCCGCTAAAACTGACCAACTGGGGTGATACCGAGGTGACCAGCATCAGCTATACCTTTTATTATACAGATAAGCAGGTGAGCGAGGGACCTTTCGTGTTGCACTTCGACCAGCCGCTCAAGGAAGGAGAAACGCGAGAGGTAAAAATTCCTATCAAACCGGGCCAGAAACTGGGAAAGGAAGAGGTGCTCTTCAATATCACACAGGTGAACGGACAGTATAACGAGGCTTCGGCGGGATATGCCTATCTTACCTGCTGCACGGTCAACAAGATGCCGCACAAGCGGGTACTGGTAGAAGATTATGCGGGAATGTGGTGCTGGCACTGTCCTATCGGACTGGTGGCTACCGATGCCATAGCGCGTATGTATCCCGACGATGTAGTGGCTGTTTCTGTTCATAAAACTGATGATATCAGCAAGGTTGTATCCCGTTTGGTATACGAAGGCTTGATAGATCGCTATGCCGTAACGGTTCCTGCCGTATGGGTGGCACGTGATAACAAGGCTGCCGGTTTTGACATTACCGATGCTTTCAAGATAGAAAAGAGCAAGGTTACCTACATGAACATGGAGGTGGACGCAGAATGGGATGAGAACGGTAATAACATACGTGTGAAAACCCAGGTAGAACCATGCATGTTGCCTGATGAGGGAGAAACGTTTGCCATAGGCTATGTGATGACTGCCAGCGGACTGAGCGACGACAAATGGCGACAGGAGTCGAATTATGC
Source organism: Segatella copri (assembly GCF_026015625.1). Taxonomy (NCBI): domain Bacteria; kingdom Pseudomonadati; phylum Bacteroidota; class Bacteroidia; order Bacteroidales; family Prevotellaceae; genus Segatella; species Segatella copri. The sequence goes on from NZ_JAPDVG010000001.1 coordinate 3,623,667, forward strand.
CGAGTATTCCAGCGACAGTTATAAGGATGCACCCGAAGAGATGAAGTTCTATGCCGATGCTGCCAACTATGTAGAGGGGTGGTCGCAGGTAAAGGGCATGGTGTATAACCATGTAGCGATAGAATCGCAGGGTATGGACAACGGACTGGAGGACTCGAAGATGACCGACTTCCGGGCAGACGAGGTGAAGACGCACTCCACCACTTTTGAGGGTGTAAACAAATACAGCGTGATCCGCGACCGCAGCAAGATAGAGATAGCAGCGGTGCTCTTCAACACCAAGACCGGGAAGATAGAAAATGCTGCCCGCTGCAGTGTGCGCAATCATGGCACTACAGGCATCCGTCCTAACCTTGTTCAGGAGCAGAAAAAACCGGAGGGCATCTACGACATGCAGGGACGCAAGGTGAACGGCAAGCCGACGCCGGGCATCTATATCGTGAACGGCAAGAAAACGGTAATCAGATAATTCTTTTTGACCTGAGATATGATGGATAAGAAATTTTACGCCATAGCCGTATCGGCGATATGTGCTATGAATGTCTATGCCGGACCGGTAGACGTGAACAAGGCGCAGACAATGGCAAAAAAGTTTATCGGAAATCCTGTGAGTGTGGGTCCGTCGGTGGTGAAAAGCCGCGGAACCCGTACTTCAGAACCATCGCTCCACCTCTTCAACAACCAGGATGGTGAAGGCTTCGTCATCGTGGCGGGTGATGACCGGGTAGGCGGGGTACTGGGATATAGCGACAGGGGAAGACTGGATGCTGAAAATATGTCGGCTCCGATGAAAAAACTCCTGGAGCGATATGCACGGGTGGTGGAGCTGGTGAAGGTAGACAGCATCAGCGTGACGCCGGTTTATGCCAAACCGCCGAAGGCATCGGTAAAACCGCTCGTCAGTGCGGAGTGGAGCCAGGATTATCCTTATAACTACTATACCCCGCGCAGCAGCACCAGCGGCAAGCCTACCTATACGGGCTGTACCATCACGGCGATGGCACAGGTGCTCTATGCCCACCGCTGGCCTAAGATGAGACCCGAGGGGGTAAACCGGGGTAAGGGTGCCATGGCATACGATTATTATGACTGGGACAACATGCTCGATTCCTACAGCGGAGGAGGGTACAGCGAGGCTCAGGCACAGGCAGTGGGCGTGCTGATGCGCGACTTGGGAAAACTGGCCCAGGCTACCTACGGTGTGCACGGAACCCTCTGTGATGAGGCAAAGTTATGGAATACCCTCGAGAACGATTACAACTGCAATGTGCGCCAGCTGGAGAAGGACAGACTGCCGGGCGGCGAGTTTCTGCAGGCTATCTACCAGGAACTGTCTCTCGGCTGTCCGGTCTTCATGACGGGCGGCGACCATGCCTTTTTATATGATGGCTATGATGAGAACGGACTGGTGCATATAAACTGGGGATGGGCTGGTCTGGACAATGGCTATTTCGACATCAATACAGCAGCGACGGCTGGCGGAGGTTACGGCAGCGACGGCTGTTACTACGAAAACCAGATAGCGCTCTTCGTGCATCCGAACGACGGAATGATAGAACCGCTGCAGCCTAAACCGGTGGTGCTGTCGGTGAACAATGACCAGGGACTGCAGTTTCAGGCGAGTGAAGGAATGACGGTGAAGTCGGTTATTCCGGCGCAGATCAAAGGTGTGGGAGCCCGCAATGTGGCTCAGGATGCCGGAGGCGCCTATACCGGACAGATAGGCATCGGACTCTTTACGCAGGACGGAAAGTGTATGCATGTCTTCGGGCAGTCGGGTATCTTGACTTGGGCTACCTATTATACCAGCTACAATTTCGAATATGACTGGTGGAGGATGGACCTGAATGAGATAGATGGTCTGGCAGACGGCACCTACACTCTGCGACCTTTGGGCCGCCGGCTCCTGGATGCTGACAAGGGTGTTTGGGAAAACTGGAGGCAGATGGTGAATGGCAATTCCGTGCCGATGATTGTAAACCGTGGCGAGGTTACGCTGGTACAGGCAGACAACAAGCCTCACCTGTTGCTTGCGGGAAAACCAGAGGTGCTGGAGCCAGCCTATCAGTACAGCAGCCAGTTGGCAGGCATTCTGCTGAATGTATCTAACCTGAGCCGCTATCAGGCTCGCGGCGAGTTACAGGTGGAACTGGAGGGCACGGGAAATCTGGTGGGTGAAACCTATCAGGTACCGAATGCCTATCTCATCCACATGGTGGCGCAGCGCATGGATACTACCCAGTGGCTCGTGAGGTTCATGACATCCTATTCGGGCCCTACCGGCTCTCATGAGCTCAAGGCAGGCAAGTATCGCATGAAGCTCCGCTTCAACCACAATATCGAGACGAAGAATCCTGGTGTCTACGAGATTCCGGTGCCGGAAGATTTCCTGCTCGAGGTATATCCTAACAACTACGAAGGCAGGGTGACCGTTACATCGGTGAAACTCCTGGATGAAGCGGGCAGTTATGTGCCTTCCCATTACTTCGACCTGGATCAGAAGCCGCAGCTGGTGCTGGGTATGTCGGGCTATATGAAGTATCTGACGCAGGGCAGTCTGCAAACCCGCATGCGCTACCGTCTGGTCAATGTGGCTACGGGCGAGACTGCGTATACGAGCAGCATCAGCAGAGTGAGCATTCCGTGCAACAATGATACGGATCTTACGGGTTCTACCCGCCATACCGTGAATCTTTCTGAGTTGGCAGAGGGCACCTACGAGATACATGTAGATATAGAGCGTGACGGCATGTGGCTGGACCGCTGGAATGCCAATACGTTGCGCCGCCGCATTACGCTCTACCGCAAGGCGCCGACTACAGGCATCACGAAGCCGGCTCTATCGCAGGGCACGGGCAGTGCAGCCGCCTCTTCATCTTCTGATGCAGTATACGGGTTGGATGGCCGCAAACTTACCAAAGTTACCCAGCCGGGCATCTATATCCGGAATGGAAAGAAGGTGGTAATGCGCAAATAATAATTGACAGAAAAAACAGGTAATTGATTCAATAATTTTTAAAATTAGACAACGCTACGGTTATTTCTGTCTTGGCTTGATTTCGTATGCCGGATTGTTGCGGATATCCCAACGGTCTAACTTTGCACCATTGGTGAGTATCAGTTTCTCCTTCTGGTAGGCTATGATGGTCTGCGAAGGAAGGAGGACGCGGTCATCGGCGGTGAAACTGCGCAACGGATTGGCAAAGTTTCTTGCCTGGAAATCGGCGAGACTGTATTCTGCCAACTGTATCTTGCCGTCCTTCAACATTGATACGAAGAACTTATCCTTGTCACCGGTCTTTGAAATGGAACGTAGCTTGAACTCCTGAGAACGGGAAACCTTGAGCGGGGCATAATCCTTTTGCTGGATGATGTCTTCTACTTTCCATGAATAGATGGTTCCCGTGCGAGGGATGAAGGCATAGAGCGAATCGCCAATCACCTCCATATCGTAGGATTCTCCAAGCGGCTCATTACTGCTGCCAATGAAATCGCCACCCGTACTGAGCTTGGCAAATACCTTATTGTTGTTTGCTGCCTCCAGGTTCAGCGCCTCGCGGTCGAAGACTCGGATGTTGGTATACTTTGAGTCGCGCACGAAAACAAGACGAGGGGTTGCGCAAACACAGCCCACCTTCGAAATCATGCTGGCTGGCCAGGAACCTGTGCCCAGACGGCTGAGATATTTGCCCGTTTTCCTGTCGAAGATCTGTACCTCCTGATTTTCGCCGGCAGCCACAAAGAGATGGTCGCCTTCAGCATAAACATCGCGTGCCAGCGTGCGGTCTCCGTTGCTCATGCTGCGCTTGAATTCCAACGTTTCGGCATCGAAGACATCGACACACTTGCCTGCAAAATTCGCCACATACAACTCTTCGCCATCGTGAAAGAGGTTGGCTGCATCCAGCGGTCTGCCACCTAAATCTTCGGCTGTGCGGGAAAGATGTCCGTCCAGATAGAAATGATCTGCCACCTTGATGGTATCTACCGGTTGCGGTACCACTCTGTCTTCCGTTATCTCACGTATTTCTGTCTTATCGCAGGAAGCTAAAGCCAGCATCATTCCTGCTCCTATCATGATCATATTTTTTCTCATATCGTTTCCTCCTTTATTTTGCATGATCTTTAATCGGGTTCTCTGTGAAATATTTCACCAGTCTGCTCTTTTTGTAAAAATCCTCTATGGTCTTCTGCAGTTTGGCATCATCCTTGAAGGTATCATTGATACCACAGTCGCGATACTTGGCATTCTCATCTTTGTGGAAGCCCAGCAGATTGCGGTCGGTATAAGGGAGATCGCCCTTATGGCTCAACCACATGTGCAGCTGCCAGATAAATTCCGGCCATCCTACGTTGACGCCTTCCGGTGTTTTGGCTGGATACGTCATGTTGCTGTCGTGACTATAGTCCATGCAGTGCATGTGCTCGTGGGTAATTGCTTCCCATCCGCTGAACGAACCATAATGGCCATAGAAGTTCCAGTCGGTAACGGTCCAGATGTAGCCGCCGCCCAATCCACCGTATGCCGGACTAGACTGTCCGAGCACGAAGTTTTTCGGTGCCTTGAATCTTTCCATTTCGCTCTGGTATTTCTCGGCAGTGAACGTTACTTTATTGTTGTCGTAGAGATCGCCGCCCATCACCTTCTTGAAGTTTGCCATCACATACTTATATTCCGGAGTGGTCATCATATAGGTATAGTTGGTGACAATCACCACCCATTCGCGGGCGTAGATAGGTTTCATTTCACGGAACTTGTGCGATTCTCCAACCTCTGGAGTCCACCCGTAGTTGGAGAAACTGCAGGTCCATCTGGCGTCAATCTTTTGGAGCATCTTGAAGTGCTCATCATCGCTCACGAGACGTGTCTTCATCCTGTTAAGGTCGAGATACGGGCAGGTGAAACTCACGAAGTTTCCGTTTTTCTTTTTCCAGATATTCCGTCTGCCAACGAATGATGGCTTGAAGGAGAAGCGGGAGAAGGCGGGAATGGATTTAATGAACGCCACCGGAATGTATTCATCCACTTCCGGGATATACATCTCGAGTGTTACGTTGGAGACTGGTTTTGCCGACCAACTGGTGATGACGAGCGATTCATCCTCAGTAGATTTCTTAACATTGATGAGGTTGTCTGTCTGGAAGGTGTAATCCGGTTTGTCTACGATTTCAGTTGATGGGTCAGATAGATTCAGGATGTGTTTAGCCCGTTCTGCCGGCAACTTTTCGAAAACCACCGTATCCTTTTTGAAATCTTCCTGAAACGGTTTTTCAATGTCGTTGTACACGATCTGGTCTTCATAATCGGTGGAGCAGGATGCCATCAGGGTCATCGCTGCCACGAGTGTGGTTCCAGCAGCCAGTGCCGGAATCTTTCGATGTTTTTTCTGCTTCATCATTTTGAGTTTTTACTGTTAAAATACTTACTATGAAAAATAGGATGCAAAGATAAGAATAAATATTGGTTTGTCCAAATAATCATGCTGTTATATTTTTGAAAAATCTCTTTTTTTTCAAAGAAAAGTTGTATATTTGCAGAAAACTTTCTGGATGATGGCAAAGTGTAGCTAATCTGATATTTCCAGAAGGTGGCGTAATTAACTCAATATCAAATAAAAAGACCTGAAGAAATGAAAAAGAAAGAAGAAAGGAAAAAATGGAAGGGACTGAAAATGGGGAACCTATTTGTGGGATTCGTTGCTCTGATGATGACCTGTTCTCAAACTGTTCATGCCGAGGAAATTAACTGGCAGAAGGCGGCGGAGATTGCTAAGAGATATGTCACTCTGCCGCAAAACGACGGTATGAAAGCAAAGGAGAAGGGCAGGAAAAATAAGGCTGGTACACCTTATTATATATATAATGATGCGCGGGGACAGGGATTCGTTATCGTATCAGGTGATGACCAGATGGGTGAAGTGCTGGGATACAGCAAAGAAGGTAGTCTCGATACGCTCAATGCCAATCCCTGCGTAAAACTGCTGCTTTCGGGATACCGACAGACTTTCGAGGTGCTGAAAGAAGGAAAGGTGAAGGTGCAAAGCCATACACGCAACGGACTTTACTCTAAAACCGTAGCGCCGATGCTGAAAAGCAAATGGGGACAGTCGTATCCGTTTAATGCTAAAACGGGATATGAATACAGCGGCTGTGTGGCTACGGCTGTGGCTCAGATGATGTATTATCATCAGTGGCCGGCTCAGGGACAGGGAAAAAACGAATATGTGGTAACCTACTACCAGGACAAGAAAAGTGCGGATTTCAGTCAGTCGCATTACGACTGGGCCAACATGTTGCCCGACTACCGCTATCCGGTTCAGGCTACTCCTGCAGAGATTGATGCCGTAGCCTTACTGATGAACGATGTGGGTGTGGCTTCTTTCATGCAATATACGCCCAGCGCAAGTGGAACCCAGGGAGTCTTCGCCTATCAGGCGTTGCAGAAGCATTTCGATTATTCGGCAGCCTATGTTACGAAAGCTGTAGAAGGACCGGGAAGGTTTGCCGAAATCCTGAGACAGGAACTGCTTAACGGATGTCCGGTTTATCTGGAAGGCAGACCAGCCGGTTCGGCTTCCGGTCATGCCTGGGTAACTGATGGTTTCGATGAAAACGGCCTCTTCCACATGAACTTCGGTTGGGAGGGACAGGGCGATGCCTACTATTCGCTCACCAATCTCAATGTTTCGCAGACCGGAAGTGAGTTTCAGGGCAAACCGCTTGCCTTTAACCGTGCCATTACCGCCATTTTAGCTCATCCCAACAACGGGAAATATCCCGAAATAGAGCGCGGACTGCTGGAAACTTCGCCGCAGCTGATGTTCAACGAGGGCGGTTCTCTCAGCCTGAAAGAGGCGTCGGGAAAGTTATTCGAGCCTTCACAGCCGGTAACTGTCGAGATGAATTCCTTCGTCAACAGAGGCAAGCCTTTCAGGGGTGACATCGGTGTTGCCGTTTATGATGAAGCAGGGAATCTCAAGCAGGTGGTTTATTCAGATGATCATCAGCAGGGAGGCTTTACGGAAAGACTTTATGGCGGAGAGCAGAAGGGATGGATGGGAACTGATTATCTTATCAATCAGGCTCAGAAAATCAGTCTCAGTCTTGCCGGTCTTGAAAACGGCTATTACCGTATCATTGCTATATGTGCAGCCCGGAAGGATGATGGTTCATGGGATGATTTCCTGCCGATGAAGAAGGCACCTGTTATCGGGGTGGAACTGAAAGACGGTGCCGGCCGCATCTCTGAAATCTGTTCGGAAGATGCCCGCTTCCAACTGATGGGGCAGCCAAGACTTGACGGCAAAGCTGAACAGGGCAGCAAGGTACGTGCCTTCTTCACTATCAAGAACCTCAATGGTGTGCCACGCGACTGTTACCTGAGAGTGAAACTGCTGGATGAGAACCAGGAGGTTGTGCTGAGTACACGTGTGGACCAGCTGACCGAAATAGATGGTTTCAGCGAGACCGAAATCCCGATTCTCCTTTCGGTTCCTGCCCAGCTTGCTCCGGGATATTATCAGGTGAAACTGGAGATTACTTCGGATGAAGCCGAAACCCAGGATTGTCCGGTCAACGGAATCCACGACCAGGATGCAGCCTATATAGAGGTGGTAAAGGGAGAAGAGAAACCGCTGATGGCAAAAGCTGAAGTCTTTCTGGCTGATGATTCGAACGAGAAGATAGAAACCGGAAGCGTCGATGTATCGAAGGTATCTCTCTTCAAGATGGGTGTTTCGCTGCGTACGACAGAAGACCGCAGTTACGAGGGGCATGTTTCCCTCATCTCTGAAGATGTACATACAAAGGAAGAAATAGAGGTAAATGGAATCAGCGATGATGTAACCGTCTCATCAGCTTTAGACGTGCCGCTTTACAGCTACTGGCTGCGCAAGAATAATCTGCCTTGGACCGACGGTCATACCTATCTGTTCAGGGTGATGGGCGAGATAGGAGGAAAGAAAGTGGAACTGAAGAATCCGCAGGAACCTTCTTATTTTCTCAAGCGAAAGGGCGATATCCTTATTCTCTATCAGGATACAGCTACAGGAATAGAAAATGCTACCATCTCTGATACTGAAACCGAGATCTGTCGCGAGGGACAGCAACTCTTGGTTTCGGGCAAGGACGTGAGAAAGATTAAACTGTATCATGCGGGAGGAAACCTGCTCAGACAGGCATCTGGTACGGATGGAAAAACAGTCAGTCTCTCTTTACAGGGTATCAGACAAGGCGTTTATCTGTTGCGGGTAGAAAACGGTATGCAAAGCAAGACATATAAACTGCTGCTTTAAACGGATGTTCCTGTTTCGGAAACAGAACAGGTTATTCGATGTAAGTATAAAAAGAAAGCTCAGGGCTATCTGCCCTGAGCTTTTTTCATTATCATGATTTCAGTATCATTACTTCTGGCATTCCTTGCAAGGAGTCCAAGGCTTCAACTGCTTGAAGAAGTCGTTGCCCTTATCATCTACGAGGATGAATGCAGGGAAGTCCTCTACGGTAATCTTCCAGATAGCCTCCATACCGAGCTCTGGGTACTCTACGCACTCGATGCTCTTGATAGAACTCTGAGAGAGAACGGCAGCTACACCACCGATAGTACCGAGGTAGAAACCACCATGCTTCTTGCAAGCCTCTGTAACAACATCGCCACGGTTACCCTTGGCAATCATTACAAGGCTAGCGCCATGATCCTGGAACTCATCTACGTATGGGTCCATACGGTTGGCTGTGGTAGGTCCCATAGAGCCACATGGATAACCCTCTGGAGTCTTGGCTGGTCCTGCATAGAGGATAGGGTGGTTCTTGAAGTACTCAGGCATCTCCTCGCCTGCATCCAGACGAGCCTTGAGCTTAGCGTGAGCGATGTCACGAGCCACGATGATGGTACCCTTCAAGTTAACACGGGTGCTTACAGGATACTTGGTCAACTCAGCACGAACTGCGTCGATACCCTTGTCGAGGTCAATCTCGATACCCTTGGTACCCTCACCTGGGTTGCGGAGCTCCTCAGGAATCAACTCTGTTGGGTTCTCATCCATCTTCTCCAACCAGATACCGTCCTTGTTGATCTTAGCCTTGATGTTGCGGTCGGCAGAGCAGCTTACACCCATACCGATAGGGCAGCTTGCACCATGACGTGGCAGACGGATCACGCGGATATCGTGAGCGAGATACTTACCACCGAACTGTGCACCCAAGCCAATCTTGTGAGCCTCTTCGAGGAGCTTGTTCTCCAAGTCGATGTCACGGAAAGCACGACCCGTCTCATCACCTGTTGTAGGCAACTCATCGTAGTACTTGATAGAAGCCAACTTCACGGTGAGGAGGTTCTTCTCAGCTGAAGTACCACCGATAACGAAGGCGATGTGGTAAGGAGGACATGCTGCTGTACCCAGACTCTTCATCTTCTCTACGAGGAATGGGAGCAATGTGCCCTCGTTCTGGATAGTAGCCTTGGTCATTGGGTAGAAGTAGGTCTTGTTGGCAGAGCCACCACCCTTAGCTACCATCACGAAGCGGTACTCGTCGCCCTCTGTAGCCTCGATATCAATCTGAGCAGGAAGGTTGCAACGGGTGTTCACCTCATCATACATGTTGAGAGGAGCGTTCTGAGAATAACGGAGGTTGTCCTGTGTGTAGGTGTTGTAAACACCCAGGCTCAGTGCCTCTTCGTCCTCGAAGTCGGTCCATACGCGCTGGCCCTTCTCACCGTGGATGATAGCAGTACCTGTATCCTGGCAGAATGGGAGGATGCCCTTCACGGCAGTCTCTGCATTGCGGAGGAACTGGAGTGCTACGTACTTGTCGTTCTCTGAAGCCTCTGGGTCGCTGAGGATCTTAGCTACCTGGAGGTTGTGCTCACGACGGAGCATGAACTCTACGTCGTGGAAACCCTGCTGTGCCAGCAAAGTAAGAGCTTCCTTAGAAACCTTGAGGATAGTCTTACCCTCGAACTCTGCTGTACTTACGCCTTCCTTAGAGATAAGGCGATACTCTGTCTTGTCCTCTCCAATCTGGAACATTGGAGCATACTTAAAATCTGGAGTTTTTGCCATAATGTTTTTTGTTATTTTAAACTGTTGAAATATTCAAGTCTAATTAATTCTCATATTCTATTTCCTGGTCGAGGCTGTCGACGAAGTTGCGGAAAACCTCTTCCTCCACATCGCCCATGGCAAATTCTTTCTCAGCATCCTTTCGGATTTCTGCTATCCATGAGCGGCGTGCCTTGATATAATCTTCGTGTATGCGGTTGGCATCTTCGAGTGTGATGTCACTGATGCCGTAGTAATCGCAGATCATCTGGTAGGTCCATGCCCACTGGTAGTCGCGATAGTTGGCATTGATTTCTTCAAACCGGTCGAGCAACTGTTCTATATTCTCGATAGTTCCTTCCTTCACATCCCTAACGATGCCTTCTTCTTCAGAAACCGGGAGTAGGAGTCCCGAAAGATCATCCCAATCGCCCACGCCGACATGGCTGGCTGGAGGGGTGATGGCTGGGTCGCGCTTCAGTACACGCTTCAATACGGCACCCATGTAGATGCGGAGGGCGATATCATAATATTTGATGCCCTTGTGGAGCGATGAAGCCGGTATGATATATTCGTGATAGAGATACTGCGAAACATTATCGCCCGTTACCTCGCGCAGGTTTTCAAGAATCTTCTTACCCTTCAGAATCTCGCCAACAGAATAAGGTGAAAGCCAGTCGAAGTTGACGATGCTCTTGCGGTTCTCCATAGCACGGAGATCACGCTTAGGCCATTTTTTGATATCGCGGTACAGACCTACGGTAGTGATGTTTCTGCCCGGGATGAGGAACATCTTGTCGCCATCGGCAATGAGGTAGGCGAAAGGCAGATTGCGGGTGTTAGGGTGGTGCATCAGCTTGCCGAAGCATACTGAGAAGGAACCCAGAGTGGCTGGCATCAGGAGATAAGCACCGCTGGCTGTCTTGGAACCGCGCTCCAGAATGCCCCAGTGCATAGGTCCCATCTTGTAGGCATGGTTGCTGAAGTTGGTGGCAGAACCGGCGTTATAGAAAGAGAACATGCCTCCGATAAGCAGACTGCTCTTATGATGAGAAGCGGTGAAAGGACCGCAGAAGGCTGCACAAGCCTCGCCATTGCTCATATAGGAGTTGGCGAAGAATACGGAGGCTGATGCGGTAAAGCCGTTAGACAGCTGGCAGGCTTCGCCTACGAAGCAATCCTGTATCTTTACGCTGTTGATGACGCTGGCGCCTTCAGCGATGATGCTGTTTTCTGTAATAACGCCTGTGCCGATATATACGTTGCCATGAACAGAGCCCAATAGCGTACAGTCGCTCAGACGGGAAGCACCGTTCACTTCGCAGTAATCATTGATTACGCAGTTAGTAATCTCCTTGGTATTGATGATCTTCACATTATTGCCAATCTGTCCCCGATCCGGCATCTTGTTGTCGATGTCGGTCTTGATGAGCTGGCGAATCTTCTCCTTCATTTCCTTGTCAGGGAAATGCTTCACCATGAAGGCTGCCAGCTGGCTGTTCAGATCGCTGAAGAGGATTACGTTGCCTTCGCCCACCTCGTTGAGTACGCTCACAAGATTTCCTTCGCCGTAAGTAGCTCCCTCGGTGGTTTCCATGGTCGAGATGTTTGAGATGTAGCAATCATCGCCAATGGTATAGTTGTTGATGAAATTGCCTACGTTTTCTATCAGACAGTCGTCGCCTATGGTTACATTGCGCAAGGTGGCATTGTTGATGCCCGAATGCTTTACGAAGCCCTGGCTCACCTCCACGTTCTTGTTGAAGGATCCGATGTTTATTTCGCCATAGAGCATCACGCGGTGCATGAAGTTGGGCTTGAAATCTTCTGATACATTGACTGAGGTCCAGTCTTCGGCCCAGCAGTCGTTATGTTTAAGCACCTCGATTTCCTCGGTGGTTAAAGGTCTGTAATCATTCATAACTTACTTGTTATTGATATTTATGTTCTTACTCATAATCCTGGTACAGGAAGTCGTTGTATGGATACTTCTGTACGTGCAACTCTCTTACTTTCTTGTAGAGTATCTCGCGGAATTCGTCGATGTTCTCCTTGTTCTTTGCCGAGATGAAGAGGCAGTCCTCATTGAGTTTTGCCATCCAGGTCTTCTTCAGGTCTTCCAGCGGGATGTTCTCTTTCTCCATCGGTGTGAGGTCGTCTTCCTCTTTTTCTACCCATGAGTAGTTGTCTATCTTGTTGAAGATAATCATCGATGGCTTATCGGCGCAATCCAGTTCCTTGAGCGTATTCTCTACTACCTGGATCTGCTCTTCGAAGTCGGGATGTGAGATGTCTACTACGTGCAGAAGAAGGTCGGCCTCGCGTGTCTCGTCAAGGGTACTCTTGAATGAGTCGACCAGGTCGGTTGGCAATTTGCGGATGAATCCTACGGTATCGGCAAGGAGGAACGGCAGGTTGTCTACCACTACCTTGCGTACGGTGGTGTCGAGGGTGGCAAAGAGTTTGTTCTCTGCAAACACCTCGCTCTTGCTGAGCAGATTCATGATGGTAGATTTACCTACGTTGGTATAGCCTACCAGTGCTACGCGCACCATTCTGCCTCTGTTTTTTCGCTGTGTAGTCTTCTGCTTGTCGATTTCTGCCAGTCGCTCTTTGAGGAGACTCATTCTGCCGAGGATGATACGGCGGTCCATCTCGAGCTGGGTCTCACCCGGTCCACGCAGACCAACAGATCCCTTACCGCCACCAGAACCTGAACCACCACCCTGTCGTTCCAGGTGAGTCCAGAGTCTTTGCAGACGAGGGAGCATATAACGATATTGCGCCAACTCTACCTGGGTTTTAGCCGCAGCGGTTTGCGCACGCATGGCGAAGATATCGAGGATGAGTGAGGTGCGGTCCAGAATCTTTACCTGCAGTTCCTGTTCGATGTTACGGATCTGTTTGGCAGAAAGCTCATCATCAAAGATGACCATACCTACTTCTCTATCTTCCTCTTCTTCGTTTTTGATATATTCTTTGATTTCTTCGAGTTTACCCTTACCCACATAGGTGGTCTGGTTAGGAGAAACCACCTTCTGCGTGAATCGCTTTACGGTGACAGCCCCCGCAGTATCGGCAAGAAATTCCAGCTCGTCGAGATATTCTTTTGTCTTGGCTTCGTCCTGTGTCTTGGTAATCAGACCCACGAGTACAGCGGTTTCCGCCTTGACTTCTGATATTACAAATTCTTTCATCTAATTTCTTTATATATATAATAATGTGAAAAGATAGTGCAAAGATAGTGTAAAATACAGAGAAAACAAAATATAGCATCAATATTTTAACTTTTTTATTAATGTGGCAGAAAATATTCAAAAGACACAAAATGCACAGCTGTATTTTAGCCACAACTGCTCACAAAGGGTCTTTTGGGTGCGCAAAAATTGTAAACGTTTACGTGGTTTTTTGCATAAAAAATCGAGATTTATTTGATTTATATCAATATTTGTCTTAATTTTGCACCCAGAAAAAGAATTGATTTTCAAAAACGAACAAATCATAACTACATAAAAAACACAAACTGCTGAAACATTCAAAAACTTCAAAGGCCTCGACGTGATGTCGGGGCTTTTTGGTTTCTTTTCCGTCAGTAGCGATTTTTGTTGTACGCTACAGTAACAGAAGCTGGAACGTCGGCTATACTGCTGTTGCGTCATAGACAGATAATAATTTCAACCTAACAATGAAAATGAAGCAAAAAAATGTATTGCTGGTATTTTGTTGCTCGGCGCGGTTTGTGCGCAAGCCAACAATTATGAAGTAATATCACCTGATGGCAGATTGGCGGTCAAGGTGGAGTGTGTTGATGGAAAACAGTGTATAATAAATAAAAAAGGGTGGCAGATATCTGAATCTGTCACCCTCTTTATTTTATGTTTCAATCCGTTTTTTCCGCGGATTGGTTATCTGCTGGAATTATTGGTTTTTGAAGACCAATCCATCTGCATCTGTATGATCGATGGTAATTGGTTTCTCTCTGCTAACCTCTTCTGCAAGAATCTTCTTACTCAAGTCGTTTAATACATAATCCTGGATAGCGCGCTTTACAGGACGGGCACCAAACTCAGGGTCGTATCCTACCTTTGCCAGATACTGGATAGCTGCAGGAGTCCAGCGAAGTTCAAAGCCCTGAGGCTCCAACATCTTCTTTACTCGCTTCATCTGAAGTTCTACAACCTCGGCAATCTGCTCCTGGGTCAACGGCTTGAAGGTAATGATATCATCAATACGGTTCAGGAACTCAGGACGGAAGGTCTTGCGCAACATCTCACGGCTTGCGTTGGAAGTCATGATGATGATGGTGTTCTTGAAGTTGACTACACGACCCTTGTTGTCGGTCAACCGGCCATCGTCCAATACCTGTAACAGGGTATTGAAAACATCAGGATGCGCCTTCTCAATCTCATCGAAGAGAACCACACTATATGGTTTGCGGCGTACAGCCTCGGTCAACTGACCACCTTCATCGTAGCCTACATACCCTGGAGGCGCACCGATCAGACGGGTTACGCTAAACTTCTCCTGATATTCACTCATATCAATTCGGGTCATCATCGACTCGTCATTGAACAGATACTCAGCCAGCGCCTTGGCAAGTTCCGTCTTACCTACACCGGTAGTACCGAGGAAGATGAAGCTGGCGATAGGACGCTTAGGATCCTGCAAACCGGCACGGCTGCGGCGAACGGCATCACTTACAGCGGTGATAGCCTCGTCCTGTCCGATGACTCTCTTGTGGAGTTCTTCCTCCAGGTGGAGCAGTTTCTCACGCTCGCTCTGCATCATACGGTTTACTGGTATTCCGGTCCAGCGGCTTACAACTTCAGCGATATCATCAGCTGTAACTTCCTCTCTGACCATCGCTGCGCCACCCTGTGTACTCTTCAGCTGCTCCTGGATCTTTTTGATGTCATCCTCGAGCGCCTTCAGTTTAGAATAGCGGATTTCAGCTACGCGTTCGTAATTGCCTTCGCGCTCCATGCGTTCAGCCTCAAACTTCAGGTTTTCTATCTCCTGCTTATCCTGCTGAATCTTGTTGACGAGTGCTTTTTCGCCTTCCCATTTAGCACGGAAGTCATGCTCCTGATCCTTCAATTCTGCAATTTCCTTATCCAACTGCTGAATCTTAGGTTGGTCATTCTCGCGCTTGATGGCCTCACGCTCAATCTCCAACTGCTTCAAGTGGCGGGTAATCTCATCCAGTTCTTCTGGTACAGAGTCACGCTCCATCCTCAGTTTGGCTGCTGCCTCATCCATCAGGTCGATAGCCTTATCAGGGAGGAATCTGTCAGAGATGTATCTCTCTGATAACTTGACGGCTGCGATGCAGGCATCATCCTGAATACGTACCTTATGATGGTTCTCGTAGCGCTCCTTGATACCACGGAGGATACTGATGGCGTCTACCTCGTCAGGCTCATTGACCATGACGGTCTGGAAACGGCGTTCCAGCGCCTTATCCTTCTCGAAGTACTTCTGATACTCGTTGAGGGTAGTAGCACCGATGGCTCTCAGTTCACCACGAGCCAGGGCTGGCTTCAGAATGTTGGCTGCATCCATGGCACCCTCGCCACCGCCTGCACCTACCAGCGTGTGAATCTCATCGATGAAGAGGATAATCTGGCCGTTGGCGTTGGTTACCTCTTTAATGACGCTCTTCAGACGCTCCTCGAACTCACCCTTATATTTGGCACCGGCTACCAGCGCACCCATATCGAGAGAATAGAGTTGCTTGTTCTTCAGATTCTCCGGTACATCGCCACGCACGATACGCTCGGCAAGACCTTCTACGATGGCAGTCTTACCTGTACCAGGCTCACCTATCAGAATAGGGTTGTTCTTGGTTCTTCGTGACAGAATCTGGAGTACTCTTCTGATTTCCTCATCACGTCCGATAACTGGGTCCAGCTTGCCGCTTCTTGCCTGTTCTACAAGGTTTTTCGCATATTTCTCCAAACTCTGATAGTTATCATCAGCGCTTTGTGATTTTACGTTCTGTCCCTGTCTCAATGCCTGGATGGCAGCGAGCATATCTTTGGCATTTGCACCAGCATCCTTCAGAATACGTGCAGCAGTAGAGTTGCCCTGTACGATAGCCAACAGGATAGGTTCTACGCTAACGAACTCGTCGCCCATTTTCTTGGCGGTATCCTCGGCATTCATCAGTATCTGGTTAGTCTCGTTGCTGAGGTACGGCTGACCGCCGCCCTGCACACGAGGCAGATGTTGCATCTCCTGACGCAAGAGCATGGCGATTTGCTGTCCGTTCATGCCCAACTTCTGGAAGATGTAGTTGGTCACATCGGTAGCCTTTTCAAGGATACCGCTAAGCAGATGCACCGGTTCGATGGTTTGCTGACCATTTCGCTGCGCAATGTTTACGGCTTCCTGTACCGCCTCCTGCGCCTTGATTGTAAATTTGTCGAATGTCATATTAATATCTCCTTTCTTATATTATATATTCATATTTGTGTTATTTGGATGAGCGCCGGAATCTCCTCTTCGGAAACCTCCCGGTGCGTTCCTCCCATCCTTTAGCGAAACTTATGCCTATTCGTTGAAAATCAATGGTTTACTGACAATCTGTCTTGTTTTGGGTAGGTAAAAGATAGAAATAAGAGAAATTCCCGGACAGAATGACAGAAGAAGGCGGTTTGAGTACGGGCTGAAGGCCCAAATGCTCCAGAAGCAGCACGCCCTGAAGACTCAGGTTCCTTTCAGGGCGTGTGGGGCTTACTTGCGAAAGTTCAGTACGCGAAGAAATGATAGAATTAGAATTCGCTCAGATTGCTTATTTCTTGATTTCTCTCAATTATCTTTTAAATATCCTTTAAATAATGCTATTTTATGGGGGGAAATGTTGTGTAATCAAAATAATCTTCGTACCTTTGCACCATCATAAATTATAATTTATAAGTTCAATGGCTGAAACAAAGAAAATCAAGACAGCGTTGGTGTCTGTCTTCCACAAGGATGGCTTGGACGAATTGCTCGCCAAGTTGAATGAAGAGGGTGTAAAATTCCTGAGTACTGGTGGTACCCAGAAGTTTATCGAATCTTTGGGTTATGAATGCGAGAAAGTTGAGGAGGTCACTACCTATCCATCTATCTTGGGTGGTCGCGTAAAGACTCTTCATCCTAAAATATTTGGAGGCATCTTGGCTCGCCGTGACAACGAGGGTGACCAGGAGCAGATGAAGGAATACGAAATCCCTTCTGTCGATCTCGTCATCGTAGACTTGTATCCTTTCGAACAGACTGTAGCTAGCGGCGCTAGCGATGCTGATATCATCGAGAAAATCGATATTGGCGGTATCTCTTTGATCCGTGCAGGTGCCAAAAACTTCAAGGACGTGGTGATCGTTCCTAGCAAGGCAGAATACGGCGTTTTGCTCGATATCCTGAAGAAGAAGGGTGCTGAGACAGATATCGAAGACCGCAAGATGTTTGCAGAGCGTGCATTCGGTGTAAGCTCTCACTACGATACTGCAATCCATGCTTGGTTTGCTAAGTAAACTCTCGGAAAAATAAAGTAGTTAAGGAGTTAAGAAGTGGAAGAAGTCAGGACAGGTGTCTGCGGGGATTCCATCCCTGGTATATGACAGACTGTTGCCGTGGCTTCTATGCTCCTTTAACTCCTTAACTCCTTAAATAAAAAGAAAATTTTAAGCTTAAAATAATTTAGAAACGAAATGGGATTTTTTTCATTTATTCAGGAAATCGCAATGGACTTGGGTACAGCCAATACCATCATTATCAGTGATGATAAGATTGTAGTGGATGAACCTTCTGTTGTAGCCCTTGATCGCCGCACCGACAAGATGATTGCTGTGGGCGAGAAGGCTAAGATGATGTACGAGAAGACTCATGATAATATCCGTACTATCAGACCATTGCGAGATGGCGTGATTGCCGACTTTACTGCCTGTGAGCAGATGATGCGTGGATTGATTAAGATGGTTCATACTGGTAGCCGTCTCTTCTCTCCTTCACTCCGTATGGTTATCGGTGTACCTTCTGGTTCTACCGAGGTTGAGCTTCGTGCTGTGCGCGACTCTGCCGAGCATGCCGACGGACGTGATGTATATTTGATTTTTGAGCCAATGGCAGCCGCTATCGGTATCGGTATCGATGTTGAGGCTCCAGAGGGTAATATGATTGTTGATATAGGTGGTGGTTCTACCGAAATCGCTGTCATCTCATTGGGTGGTATCGTATCGAACAACTCAATCCGTACAGCCGGTGACGACCTTACTGCCGATATCCAGGAATATATGAGCCGTCAGCACAACGTGAAGGTTTCTGAGCGTATGGCTGAGCGTATCAAGATTCATGTGGGTTCAGCTCTGACCGATCTGGGTGATGAGGCTCCAGAAGATTTCATCGTACATGGTCCTAACCGTATTACAGCGTTGCCTATGGAGGTACCTGTATGCTACCAGGAGATTGCTCACTGTCTGGATAAGACCGTGGCAAAGATTGAGAACGCTGTGCTCTCAGCATTGGAGAACACACCTCCTGAGCTTTATGCCGATATCGTGAAGAATGGTATCTGGCTCTCTGGTGGCGGTGCTTTGCTCCGCGGTCTCGACAAGCGTTTGCAGGATAAGATCAATATCCCATTCCACATCGCAGAAGATCCATTGCACAGTGTTGCCAAGGGTGCTGGTATTGCGTTGAAGAATGTAGACCGATTCTCATTCTTGATGAGATAATCAGAACTTATTCTAATAGTAAGAATAAAGTATGCGCAACCTTTTAGAGTTTTTAGCGAAATACAACCATTGGTTTGTCTTCCTGATTCTTGAGGTGGTGAGTATGGTGCTGTTGTTTCAGTATAACAGCTATCAGGGCAGTGCCTGGTTCTCCTCGGCTAATGCCGTAACGGGTAAGTTGTATGAATGGGATGCGAATGTAGAAACATTCTTCTCACTTACCAAGGTGAACCAGGAACTGACACAGCGCAATGCATATCTCGAACAGGAGGTGCAGAAACTTTCCGACAGTCTCGTGAGCGTGACCAAGGATAGCAGCATCTACCATCGTGACCAATTTGCATTGCTGAGAAACTATCGTCTGATTCCGGCTAAGGTAGTGGCGAATAGTGTCGATAAACCCGGCAACCTGATGACAATTGACAAGGGTAGCGCGGATGGCATCCACAAGGATATGGGTGTAATCAGCGGTACGGGTGTTGTGGGTATCGTGTATCTGGTGGCAGAACATTACGCTATCGTGATTCCGGTATTGAACACGAAGTCGAACATCAGTTGTATGATTCAGAATAGAGGCTATTTTGGCTATCTGCGCTGGAAGGGTGGTGTGTCTGACCTTGCCTATCTGGAAGAGGTGCCACGTCATGCTCACTTTAAATTGGGTGACTATGTGGTAACGAGTGGCTATTCCGCAGTATTCCCTCCTGGAGTGAGAGTAGGCAGGATATTGCACGTGTTCAACTCCGCCGATGGACTGTCGTATCGCGTACAACTTCGCCTCTCTACCGATTTTGCCCGTCTGCGTGATGTATGTGTAATTGATGATGCCGCCATGAAAGAGCGGTTGGAGATTATGCGTGCAGCACAGGATAGCATCGCAACAAATGGAGACAATAATCAATAATGACGTATAGTAAGAGGATATAAAAAGCAATGAGTATAGATTTAGTGAAAAGACTAGCTACCTTTGTGGTGCTCGTGCTGGTACAGGGATTGGTGTTTAATCATATTCATCTATTCAATTGTGCCACCCCCTTGCTGTATATCATTATGGTACTGCATTTCCGCCGCAACCATCCTAAATGGGCGGTGTTATTGTGGTGCTTTATGATGGGGCTTTGTGTGGACGTATTTGCCAATACGCCAGGTGTTGCAGCAGCTTCGATGACTGCCGTAGGACTGCTACAACCTTATTTGTTTGAACTTTTCGTACCGCGTGACAGCGCCGACGATCTGGAACCGTCCATGCGTTCTATCGGCGTAGGTGCATATTGCTGGTACGTATTCTTCATCATTCTCGTTTATAATCTATTGTTCTTTACACTCGAAACATTCAATTTCTTTAATTGGGTTCACTGGTTGGAATGTATAGGCGGAAGTACGGTTATCACTTATATATTGGTGATGGCGACAGAACGTTTCAGAAAGTAAGATTCCGGATAAGTGATGAGAGAGAAAAGAACACGATTTTTAGTTTGCTATATATAATAAGGTATGTTGGATTACAATCTTGAAAAACGTAGATTCGTTATCGGTGGAGTGGCCATAGCTATTGTGGTCATTTACATGATTCGTCTGTTTACGCTTCAGATTATGAGCGACGACTACAAGAAGAATGCCGACAGTAATGCCTTCTTGAAGCATATTGAGTTTCCCGCCCGTGGTGCCATTTACGACCGTAATGGTAAGCTGTTGGTGTATAATCAGCCGTCTTACGATCTGATGGTGGTCATGAACGAGGAGAGCGGCAGGCTTGATACGATGGATTTCTGTAATTCGCTGGGTATCACGAAAGAGTTTTTTATCAAGCGAATGAACGATATCAAGGACCGCTCTAAAAACCCGGGCTATTCGCGCTATACCCAGCAGCTTTTTATGGGACAGCTGAGCGACCGGGATTTCAGTGTGTTCCAGGAGAAGATGTTCCGATTCCCCGGTTTCTATGTCCAGAAACGTACCGTCAGAGAATATACCTACCCTTATGCAGCCCATGTGCTGGGTGATGTGGGTGAGGTTTCGCAAAGCGATATTGAAGATGATGACTACTATCAGGCTGGTGACTATATCGGAAAACTGGGTATCGAGAAGTTTTATGAGAAGCAGCTGCGTGGTGAGAAGGGTGTGAAGATCATGCTGAGAGATGCCCACGGAAGAATACAGGGTAGCTATCAGAATGGTAAACTCGACCAGAAACCTGTGGCTGGAAAGGACTTGACGCTGGGATTGGATGTCAAGTTGCAAGCCTTGGGCGAACGTCTGCTCCAGGGTAAAATCGGCAGTATCGTTGCCATCGATCCTAGAACGGGCGATGTGCTGGCTATGGTTTCTTCTCCTTCTTACGATCCAAGACGTCTGGTGGGTAGAAACCGCGGCAAGATGCACAAGTGGCTCTCGCAGAATCCTTGGAAACCGCTCCTGAACCGTAGTATTCAGGGACAGTATCCTCCGGGTTCTACCTTTAAGACCAGCCAGGCGCTGACCTATCTTACTGAAGGTATCATCACACCGGGAACAGCATTCCCATGTAATCATGGTTTCTCTTATAAGGGTCTGCATGTAGGCTGTCATGGTCACCCGTCGCCTATTTCGCTGGTTGATGCCATCAGTACCTCTTGTAACGGTTACTTCTGTTGGGGTCTTTACTATATGATAGGTAACCGCAAGAAGTATGGCAGCGTACAGAATGCGATGACCGTATGGAAAAATTATATGGTGAGCATGGGATTCGGCTATAAGTTGGGCATCGACTTGCCTGGCGAGAAACGCGGTCTGATTCCGAATGCACAGTTCTATGATAAGGCTTACAATGGTTCATGGAACGGACTGACGGTAATCAGTATTTCTATCGGTCAGGGTGAGGTTAACCTCACGCCGTTGCAGATAGCCAACCTGGGTGCTACCATTGCCAACAGGGGATACTATTATGTGCCTCATGTAGTGAGAAAGGTGAAGGGTGAACCGCTTGATACGCTCTATACCCGACGCCATTATACCAAGGCTTCCCGACGGGCTTACAACTATGTGGTAGCCGGTATGAGAAGTTCGGCGCTGAAGGGAACCTGTAAGCTGCTCGGCCGCTACGATTTCGAAGCTTGCGGCAAGACGGGTACGGCACAGAACCGTGGTCATGACCACTCTGTATTCATGGGCTTTGCTCCGATGAACAACCCGAAGATTGCCATTGCCGTGTATGTAGAAAATGGTGGTTGGGGTGCTGACTATGGTGTGCCTATCGGTGGTCTGATGATGGAACAGTATCTCAAGGGTAAGTTATCTCCTGATTCTGAGCGCAGGGCTGCAGAGATGCAGGCCCGTAGAATCGCCTACGGATTAAGCAGTAGATAGTTTTCAGTTAATAGTTGATAGTTTATAGATTATGATCGATAATAAACAACCTAGTGTGCTTGCTTCACTTGACTGGTGGACGATAGGTCTTTATCTGGCACTCCTCATCTTCGGATGGGTGAGCGTCTGTGGAGCCAGCTATAACTATGGTGACAACGAGATATTCAGTCTGGGTGCCCGCTCGGGTATGCAGATTATATGGATTGGCACATCCATAGCACTGGGATTGGTAATCCTGCTGCTTGATGACCGGTTTTACGATACCTTCTCGTATGTCATCTATGGCGTCCTGATACTCTTGCTCTTTGCTACGATATTCAATCCGCATAGCATCAAGGGTTCCCACTCCTGGCTGGTGTTGGGACCGCTCCGACTGCAACCGGCTGAGTTTGGTAAGTTTGCTACGGCTCTGGCGGTAGCCAAGTTTATGTCAAGCTATGGTTTCAGTATGCAGAACCTGAAGCATTTCATGGCAGCCGTAGGCATTATCGTTCTGCCGATGCTCTGCATCGTAGGTCAGCGCGAAACGGGTTCTGCCTTGGTTTATCTTTCATTCTTCCTCATGCTTTACCGCGAAGGAATGCCGGGTGCCATTCTCTTTACCGGCGTGTCGATGGTGGCTTACTTCGTAGTGGGTGTGAAGTATGAGAACGTGATGATGTGGGATACCTATACTTCTGTGGGTAAGTTTGTCGTGCTTCTACTGGTGCAGATTTTTACGGCTGGCATGGTGAACTCCTATACGGGCGACAGGAAACAGGCACTGATGATTCTTGCCTATTCGGTAGGCATTACGCTGCTCTTCGTGCTCTTTTCTACCTATGTCATTCCGTTCGACATTGTGTGGATCCAGCTCTTCCTGTGTGCTATGCTCATCGGATTCCTGGTTTATCAGGGACTGAGAACCCGGTTCCGGAATTACTTCCTCATCTCCATCTTTTCGTTGGGAAGTATCGCTTTCTTCTATTCTGCCGATTATGTGTTGAATCATGTGATGGAACCTCATCAGAGAGTGCGTATCAACGTACTGCTGGGACTGGATGAAGATTTGGCTGGTGCGGGATATAACGTGCATCAGAGTGAGATTGCCATTGGTTCCGGCGGACTTCAGGGAAAAGGTTTCCTCAATGGAACGCAGACCAAGCTGAAGTTCGTGCCTGAGCAGGATACAGACTTTATTTTCTGTACGGTAGGCGAGGAGGAAGGTTTCCTCGGCTCGGCAGGCGTGCTGCTGCTTTTCCTGGCTTTGATATTGCGGTTGATGCATCTGGCTGAGCGGCAACCTTATAAATTCGGGCGTATCTACGGCTATTGTGTCCTGTCGGTATTCCTCTTCCACCTGTTTATTAATGTGGGAATGGTGCTGGGTTTAACACCGGTTATCGGTATTCCGCTGCCGTTCTTCAGTTATGGTGGCAGTTCGTTATGGGGATTCACCATCCTTCTTTTCATCTTCTTGAGAATTGATGCGGGAAGGAACTTAGTGAGAAGTTAAAAAAAAAGAGTGAACAGATTGTTGATGAATCTGTTCACTCTTTTTTTATTGTATCTTTGAAATCTTGATGCCGATGTCACTCACACCGGGCAGGATTTCTCTTTTCATATCATGTCTGATGGCTACGTGTATGGAATCGCCCTGATGCATCTGATAGATGTTGATAGGGAAGTTATACTGATAGTAGCTGATACCCTGTCCTTTGCTCACGCCGTTTTTGTCAATCAGCTGGCAGTTTACCGTATCTATCTTGCATTCGCCAGGTATCTTTCTGTTTCGGTGATAAACCGTCTGTTCTACGATGAGCGTAAGTCCCATGAATGGGTAGGCACCTGTAATGCGAAGTCCCAGGCTTTGTTTGTAATGCCCGGGCTCGAGTAGAGGTGATACTTCGAATGATAGGGTGTCGTTCTTCTCCCATCCTGCAATCGGTGTATGGGCATACTCATCGTATACGGTCGAACCGCTGCAGGCAGAGAGAATGTGAACGATCGCTGTCAAAACGATGAAATAAACAGTCTTTTTCATCTTTTTCTAGCTCCTATTCTTTATTCTTGTGGGGCGTTGTTGCCTTGCGGCTTGTTTCCACCCTGCGGCTTGTTGCCATTCTGCGGCTTGTTGCCCTTGTTAGGTCGTCTGTCGTTTCTTGGCTGGCGGTTGTCACCCTTAGGATGATTGCCCTGATTACGGTTGTCGCGGCGCTGGTTGTTTGGCTTGCCTTCATTCTTCTGAGGTTTGTTGTCGCCATTCTGCGCGCGGTTCTCGTTCTTCTGAGGCTTGTTGTCTCCCTCCTGCTGACGAGGTCCCTTATTCTTATTGTTCTTCTTCTTCTTTTTCTTAGCCTTGTCAAAGCGGCTCAAATCAGCTTCGGCAAGCAGGTCGACTGGCTTGGCTACAGGTTTTGCCTTACCGTCTTCCAGCAGACTCAATGGCTTCTCGCCCTGACGGTTCATTTCGATGATAGCCTTGGCACGCTCGATGCTGATGGTTTCGAGGTTGGAAGCAAGGTTCTTGTCAGAAGAGTAGGTGATAAGACCTGCCAGGATATCCACCTTGAACTGATGGAAATCACCGTCGGCAGTCTGCAGTACGGCATCCTTAGGAGGTAACTTTCTGCTAGCCTCTACATAGCTGTCTACCTCGTAGTTGAGACAGCACTTCAGTTTGGCGCACATACCGGCAAGTTTCTGAGGATTCAGAGAGATGTCCTGGTAGCGTGCTGCATTGGTGCTAACGCTGATGAAGTTCTTCATCCAGGTAGCGCAGCAGAGTTCTCTGCCGCAAGGACCCGTTCCACCGATGCGGCCTGCTTCCTGTCGTGCACCGATCTGTTTCATCTCAATGCGCACATGGAAGGTATCGGCAAGAACCTTGATGAGCTGGCGGAAGTCCACACGTTCGTCAGCGATGTAATAGAAGATAGCCTTGTTGCCGTCTCCCTGATATTCTACATCACCTATTTTCATCTTCAGTCCGAGATCTTTGGCAATCTGGCGGCTCTGGATCATGGTGCCGTGTTCACGGCTCTTAGCCTCCTTGCATTTGTCAAGATCCACCTGCTTGGCGATACGGTAGATACGCTTGATATCATCCTGCGACTTGAGGTTTGCCTTCTTAATCTGGAGTTTTACCAGTCTTCCGGTCAGCGTAACCACACCGATGTCGTGACCCGGGTTAGCCTCTACCGCCACTATATCGCCCTTCTTCAGGTCGAGGTTATTCACATTATGGTAATATCCCTTACGGGTATTCTTGAACTGTACCTCCACGAGGTCAGTACTTTCAGCATTGCCGGGTAGATCGGCAAGCCAGTCGTATGTGTTGAGCTGTCTGTCCTGTCTTCCTACGCCCTTAGCGCACAGACCACGGTCGCAGCCGTTACACATCCTGAATTTCATATTTTTGTAATCCACGATAATCTAATTTATATTGTATAATTTATAATGTACAATGAATAATGACCGGCATCTGCCCCGTTATTCATTTGAATTCTTCACTCTTCACTTCCTTAAAAGGAGAACGATGATTTTGAGCGCCATATCGAAGAAAACGATTTTGGCATTGGCATTTTGCGAAATCATGCGTTTGCTGTCTTCGAAGAGGTTGGAGATGTCAATGATGTTTGCCTCGTTGATGAAGCGGGCAAAGTTCTTGGCAAAGTTCTCCTCATCCTGCGTCATGTAGCTCAGTTCCGGATTCCGGAAGTTGTACATAAAACTTTCTCTGAGCATGTGCATGAAGTAGTCGAGCATGCGTTTCTGCTTTTCTCTTCCGAAGGTTGCTATCACATCGGTCCACTTCTTGAGGTCACCTATCTTGCGCATGTAAGCCAGTCGCATCAGCATGATGAACATGTCGAGATGCTGCCGGTTTTCGTTTCCTGCATCCAGTTCTTCGAGTGCGAGGTTCCAGTTGCCGTTGGCGATACGGGCTATGCGGTGTGCCATGTCTGGCTCCAGCGCTCTCCGTTCTATCAGCGCTTTTTCCATCTCAGCGGTTTCTATCTTCTTGAAGTCGATACGCTGCGTACGGCTTCTGATGGTTTCGAGCAGCAGTTCCGGATTCTCGCTTACCAGCAGGAATAGCGTCTGGCGTGGCGGTTCCTCCAGCAGTTTCAGTATCTTGTTGGCACTCTGTATGTTCATACGTTCCGGGAGCCATATCAGACTTATCTTATATCCGCCCTGACTCGACATCATCATCAGTTCGTGAGAGATGGCATCGGTTTCTTCGGCAGTGATGATAGCCTGTTTGTTATAGTCGACATCCGTCTTGCCCATCTTCAGCATCCAGTCGCTAATCTGGATGTAGGGACCTTTAGAAAGCAGCAGCTCTCTCCATTCCTTGATGAAGTCGAGGCTCACCGGTTTGTGCTCGCTGCCCATATTGGCGGTCTTGATGGTAGGAAAGGTGAAGTGGAGGTCCGGATGTTCCCATTTCCTGAGCATCGGTGAATCGCCCAGAAGATAGCTGGCAAAAGCCAGTGCCATCGCCAGTTTGCCGCAGCCCTGCGGGCCGCAGAACATCAGCGCATGGGGCAAACGGTTCTCCTGAACCATCTCCATGAGACGGTTCCATACTTCTTGCTGACCTATAACTTCATTTCTTTGCATTTAAAACAGAATTTTTGCTATTTGCTTGACGCTGTCTACAGCCGATACGGTGAAGAAGTGAACATTGTTGTAACCATGTTCGAAAAGATCTTGCACCTGAGCGGTAGTCCACTCGATACCGAGCTGCTTGGCATCTTCGTCAGTTTTACATTTCAATACCTCCTGTGCGAGTTCTTCAGGAATATCGCAGTGGAAGGTTTTCGGCACTACAGTGAGCTGGCTCAACTTGGCGAAAGGCTTGATGGCAGGAATGATAGGAATGGTTACGCCTATCTGCCGAGCCTTTTCAACGAAAGCATAGAACTTCTCGTTGTCGTAGAAGAGCTGGGTAACGGCATACGCTGCGCCCAACTGTTGTTTCTCCAGCAGATGCTGCATATCCATTTCGAGGTTTGGCGCCTCTTCATGTTTCTCCGGATAGCAGGCTACACCGCAGCAGAACTTGTCGCCCGGGTGCTTGATGGGAGTGCCGTCAAAGAAGAAACCGTCATTAAACTGATTCACCTGCTTCAGGAGGTCGGTGGCATGTGCATGACCGTTCTCGGTTGGTGTAAACTGCCGGTCTTCTTTCGCCTTGTCTCCTCGCAGAACGAGAATGTTGCTGATGCCCAGAAACTGGAGGTCGAGCAGTTCGTACTCGATGTCTTCCTTCGTAGCACCGCTGCAGATAATATGAGGGATGACAGGTATGTCGTACTTGTTCTGTATAGCGCCTGCGATGGCCACAGTGCCCGGGCGGCGGCGCACACGCTGGCGAGTGAGGAGACCGTTTTCCAGTTCCTTGTATACATACTCGCTATGGTGCGTAGTGATGTTGATAAAGCGAGGACCAAACTCGCTCAGCGCATCGATGGTACGGAAGAGCGCTGCTGTTCCGTTACCTTTGAGCGGAGGTAAAACCTCGAACGAAAAGCCTCGCTTATCGCCCTGCTGATGTAGAAAATCTGCTATGTTCATATTACCTAAATTCTATGTTTCTTCTTATTTTGGTGCAAATTTACAAAAAAAATAGGGGAAAACCGCATGTTGAACGTAATATTTATAAAGAAAAAACGTATATTATTAGGTGGAGATTGATTTTTGGCATGAAAAAAGAAGATTTCCTGCCGGTAAATGCTACGCTATTCTACAGAAAAGTGATTAAAATTTAAACCTAAAAAATAATGGAACAAAAACAAACAGGCTCTAGAGCCTATCTTATTTCAATTGTGATGGTAGCCGTTTTGGGCGGCTTGCTTTTCGGTTATGATACCGCGGTAATCTCGGGAGCCGAGAAGGGTTTGCAGGCATTCTTCATGGGTGCTGAGGATTTCACCTATACCGATTTCTGGCATGGATTCACTTCTTCCAGTGCTCTGATTGGTTGTATCATCGGTTCGGCGCTTTCGGGTGTGCTGGCTTCTAACTGGGGCCGTAAGCGTTCGCTGATCTTTGCGGGTGTGATGTTCTTCATCTCTGCATGGGGATCTATGTGTCCTGAGTCTTTGGTGTTGCCAAAGGGCGAACCTAATCTTACGCTTCTCATCGTGTTCAACCTCTACCGTGTGATTGGCGGTATCGGTGTGGGTCTGGCATCTGCTGTATGTCCGATGTATATCGGTGAGATTGCGCCTAGTAACATCCGTGGTATGTTGGTCAGCTGGAACCAGTTTGCCATCATCTTCGGTCAGCTGGTGGTTTATTTCGTCAACTTCTTCATTCTTGGCGATCATATTGCTCCTGCTATCCAGAGTGTGGGCAACGGTATGAACCAGATTCTGAATGGTGGCGAGGCTGCCTGGGCTATCGAAACCGGATGGCGCTATATGTTTGGTTCTGAGATGGTTCCTGCGGGTTTGTTTGCTCTGCTTATCTGCTTTGTTCCTGAGACTCCCCGTTATCTTGCCATGGTTGGTCAGGATGCGAAGGCTGAGCGTATCCTGGCTCGCATCAATGGTGCTGAGGAGGCTAAGAAGATTTTGGATGACATCAAGAATACGGTTACTGAGAAGAAGGAGAAACTGCTTACTTACGGTGTGCTCTGTATCTTCGTAGGTGTGATGCTCTCTGTATTCCAGCAGGCTGTAGGTATCAATGCCGTGCTCTATTATGCTCCTCGTATCTATGATGCTATGGGCTTTGACAATCCGATGGTATTGACCGTATTCAATGGTATCGTGAACCTCGGTTTCACCTGTGTAGCCATCTTTACGGTAGAGAAGTTGGGACGTAAGCCTTTGCTCATTACCGGTTCTCTGGGCATGGCATTGGGTGCCATCGGTGTAGCCATCACCTTCGGTAATCCTAATCTGCAGTTGTTGTGCATGGTATCCATCATGGTTTACTCTGCATCATTCATGTTCTCTTGGGGACCAATCTGCTGGGTACTTATCGCCGAGGTATTCCCTAATACGATTCGTGGTGCTGCTGTAGCGATTGCCGTAGCCTTCCAGTGGATTTTCAACTGGATTGTTTCTACCTCTTTCGTTCCGATGGCTAACAGCCTGGGCTATTGGTTCACCTATGGCCTGTATGGTGTTATCTGTATCCTCGCTGCCATCTTTGTATGGAAGCTCGTTCCTGAGACCAAGGGTAAGACACTGGAGGATATGACCAAGCTTTGGAAGAAAAACTAAGTTCTTATTCTGTGAAATATCAAGACCGCCAGGCGTAGAAAGAAACGCCTGGCGGTTTTTCTTTATGCCCCCGGCTCGTCAGCTTAATCCATACCATGATATGATTTAATTTTTCCATTTTCGTTTTTCTCTTTAAATTGTTAGTGGCCTACCGATTGGGGCAAGCTTGGTGTCCTTCATCGGGAGGAGAATCACATTCTCCGCGCTTTCATGATGCAAAAGTAATCTTTATTTCAGACTTATGCAATTTTTTGAAGAGAAAAAATGCATTTTAATGGCTGATTTGTTGAAAAAAAATCTTTTTCCTCACGTATTACGTATAATGTAAAAAATGTAAACGTATATATATAATATACTTGGTATAATGTAGGGAAGAAAAATTAACACCTAACTATCTGATATTCAATATCTTGTATTTTTAAGATTCGCCCTGGTAGTCATTGGGGCATATCAGAAGGCACATGATTGGCTCTGATGGTACCTATTATTGGCCCTGGTAGTCATCAAAAAAGGATAATTCTCTCTGGTAGTCATTGCCCACCCAAATGAGGTAAACAAACGATGTTCTTCCGTTTACCAACTGATGTGGCTGCGTCGGGTTAAGGATATGGCTGAACTGGGTTACGCAGACGGCTGGATTCGCTTACTCAGACGGCTGGACTCGCTGATTGAGCCACTTGAGTAATCTGACAAAGCCACTTGAGTAAGCTGATTGAGCCACTTGAGTAAGTTAACTGAGCCACTTGAGTAAGTTAACTGAGCCACTTGAATATTCTGCAGCATACGCTTGCGTGCAAAAGTATACATAATTGAGCCAAATAGAGCACAACTGGTACTTATCGTACCAAAGTGGACAAGTGGGGCACCGCCGATGTTGTATCTTTGTATCAGCATTCGGGAAGAGACCGGTGCACAACATGATTATTCACAATTTTAAAATTTTATGTATTATGGCAATTAATTACAGTTTAGTAAAGCTTGCGTCAAAATTTGGTGACAAAGCAGGAGTTCCTCTTTTCTACGCCCGTGCTCAGATGAAAGACTCCATTTCGCTCAAGAAGTTCGCGAAGTTGATCTCTATGCAGACCACTGTATCCTATGCGGATGTAACAGCCGTTCTGGTCAGTATGCAGGAGAACATGATCATCGAGTTGCAGCGAGGCAACCAGATTGATTTCGGCGAGTTGGGCAAGTTCCGCCTCCAGCTTACCAGTGAGGGTGCTGCAACCGCAGCCGAATTTAAGAGCGACATCAACATCAAGGGTGTGAACATCCAGTTTATCCCGGGCAGCGATCTTGCCAACATCTTCGTAGGTATGGAGTTTGAGCAGGTTGCATCACGTGCCGTACAGAAGGCTGCCCTCAAGGCTGAGAAGGAGGGTGCCAAGACCCTCGACATCGAGGAGGCTAAGAAAAAGCCTGCCAAGGACAATGCTCCTTCTGGCGGCGATACCACGGGTGGCAACACCTCAGGCGAGCAGACCGGTGGAACTGGCAGCACTGGCAACGGTGACACAGGAGACGGATTAGAATAATTAACCTTTTAAAACAGAATAGATTATGACAGAAAAGAACAAGCAGAAATGGAATGAGATTCTCAAGTTTGCAGTAACCGTACTGACAGCTCTCCTCGGGGCGTTGGGCGTTTCGGCAGGTGGACTTTAGAAGGAGTCGATGAAGCATCTGATTCAGGATCTTCACCACCGTTTTCCGAGCATCCGTACCATCCTGGGTCATCGCGATTTGCCTGGCGTTCAGAAAGCCTGTCCGTGTTTTGATGCCACGAAGCTCCAGTACCTCCTGGATGCTTCCTGATTCTCTTCCATTAAGAGGGTTTTTCAAGAGCAGAATCCCTCCGAATTTATTTAACAAGTTAGGGCGCATCCAATCCGATGCGCCCTTTTTCTTTGTCGTCATATTTCTTTCAGTCAACACTCAATATTCAACATTCAACACTCAACTATCCCAATACAACATTGGCAGGAACGCCGAGGTTGTGGTATATGTTTCTTGCAACATCAAAATTAATTGCACGACGTCCATGGAGAATATCACTTAATGCGGTTGTTGACACGCCTATAGCTTTTGCAGCCTCCTTTTGCTTGTAGCCTTTTTGGCGAAAAGCAACTTTGATGGCAGCTATGAGTGAAGGCTTAACTCGCCATGGATGGGGATCAACTTCGCATTCCCAATCGTAAGCAGCTTCGCTGAGGACCTTTAATTCTTCCTTTTCTACTTCGCTGAGAAAGTCCATGCCGCCCAATTGGGTGCCCTTTGCAAGCAGAGCCTCCATTCGCTCTTCAATTTCATTATATGTTTTTTCGTCTTTAATAGTCATAGTTATATATTTTTGATATCCTTAATCTTGTCATATTCAGCATGAGTTCCAACAAATCTAATATGTAGAAATCCTTGAAAGAACACAACGATAGTTACAAGCCTAAATTTATTGCCTGATATGTTGAAGACATATCTGTCATTCCCGACATAATCTGCCGAAGGAAATGCTTGCTTTAATTCTGCATGGCTTTTCCATTCTGTCTTTTCAACAAACTCTGCCCAGCGCATAAGCGGATCTGCTGCATCAGGATGTTTCCTTGCAAAATCTTTCAGCAATTTGAACTTTAATATCTTCATAATCGTTTATTTTTGCTGCAAAAATAGCGAAAAGTTCTCGATACAGAGAACTTTTCGCAAGAAAAGAAATAAATGTTAGCAATATTTAACTTATACGTACAGAAATCTCTTGCGGGTTTGAAAATAAAGTCGTAACTTTGCGCTATAGAATTTTAAAACAGATGGTTATGAAGTACTTAGATCCTAAGGCAGACCTTACGTTCAAGAAGATATTCGGCAATCATCCCGATCGATTGAAAAACCTTCTGAATAGCCTTCAGTCACTCAATGAAGATGAACTGATACAACAGAATTTCTGCCGAACAGGTTTCCAAAGCTACTCAGCTACCTTTGGAAATCATTAAGAATCTGAGCAATTCATAAAAAATATAATAGCGGAGATGTAGATTACGAATATCACCATATAATCAAGGGTCTATACGCCACCTGTTCATCGTGGCATATAGATCCTTGTCGTTTTTTATTCATTTTATCCATCGTATTGAATAAAATCAGTACTTTTTTATTCAATACGAATGATATATTGAATATTTTTTGTATCTTTGCCCCGGTTTAATCAATTCATCTGAAGAGAAATGAGAACAATTATCAATAACCAGAAAAAGGAACGGGATATTCTGCTTTCCCGTCCTTATCTTACACGTCATACCCAATATGATGTGGATGAACTGTTGGCAAGCAAGCAAATCAAGTTGATAACGGGGCCTAGAAGAACCGGCAAATCGACAGAGGCTTTGCTGATGCTGAAAGGCAGGAACTTTGCCTATCTGAATTTTGATGACGGCAAACTCCTGAGTGCATGGGACGATGATCTGGTTTGGGAAACGCTACGTGCCGTTTATCCCGACTTCGAGTATCTTCTGCTCGATGAGGTTCAAAATCTGGATGGTTGGGATTTGTGGGTCTCCAAGCTTTACCGCATGGGAATCAACATGGTCATTACGGGAAGCAACGCCAAATTGCTGAGTAGCGAAATGGCAACATTGCTTACAGGCAGATATATACAGATAGAGATGCTGCCTTTCAGTCTTTCTGAATTCTTTATCTGGAACCACAGGAATCTTTCGGAAGTATCAGAGATGAAAGATAGCGTATCCGACCTCTCGCTTATAGCTGACTATCTGCACCATGGTGGTTATCCTGAGACTGTAGCAGCAAGAAGCCTGACCCAAAACTATCTCTCCACACTCTTCGATTCCATCATTTGGAAAGACATTGCCAAGCGCCATAAAGTACGCAATGTGGAGGATTTGAACAGTCTTGCCATGTATCTGGTTTCTAACTTCTGCAATCCTTTCAGTGCCAACGAACTGGCAGAAGCGCTGGGATTTTCGAGCGTAGCAACCACCAAGAAGTTCATGGGATTTTTAAGAGAACCCTATCTCCTGTATTATCTGCCACGTTACAACAACAAGTTGAAAATGATGAAGAAAGCTCCACAGAAAGTATATGTGGTTGACAATGGTTTTGTAGAAGCCAAGGCTTTTAGTGTGAGTGAGAACTTAGGCAGGTTATTGGAGAATCAGGTTTTTATAGAGTTGGTTCGCAGGGGATATCATGCAGAAACATCGCTTTTCTATTATCGCTCCCGTAATGACAAGGAGA
This sequence comes from Segatella copri, assembly GCF_026015625.1. NCBI lineage: Bacteria > Pseudomonadati > Bacteroidota > Bacteroidia > Bacteroidales > Prevotellaceae > Segatella > Segatella copri. The sequence continues at coordinate 3,657,234 of NZ_JAPDVG010000001.1, forward strand.
CTGATTTTGTTACAAGGCAGGGTGCTCATGTAGAAAGTCTGATACAAGTATGTTATGACCTCTCTTCCGAACGAACACTCAAGCGGGAGATAGATAGCATCATAGAATGTGCGGGAGAACTCAAATGCTCCAATCTGATCATTGTCACGATGAATGAGGAAAGGGTAATTGAGAAAAATGGATATAAGGTCAAGGTTTTGCCTATATATAAGTTTTAAGGAGCGTCTGATCTTTGTATATATGCAACAAGGCGCAACCTTCTCACGAAGACTGCGCCTCTAATAGTTTTCTTTTTTTGTTTAATTTTTAAGAGAGTATTAACATATATATATTTGTAAGTGTAAGTTTCTTACTTGATATATAAGGATTACTGCTCCTTGTGCAACTTAGCTCTTAGATGGGCTTAGAGTTCCATCTCGAGCATAGCGTAGTAAGCCTGTAGATAACCACGGTAAACGTATGACTTGAGAGCATTTGCCTTAGTCTGACCATCTACGAGCACTCTGCCTGGTGTGATATATACACCGAGCTCCTTCTTGTTGTTGGTCTTCTTTGTGCCGATGTAAGCCAAGCTATAGTTGCTCAAGCCGCTATAGAACTGAATCTGCACCTTCTTGCCATCAGCATTGGTGTAAGTGATGTCTTGAGTAGCAGTGATAAACATCTGCTGAGCTGCATTGTAAGGCAGCAACTTAATCTTTAAGTCCTGTGCAGGCAACTTCTCTACCTCAGCTTTCAGTGTGGCATCGCTGAAGTACTTTGCAAACTTGCTCACCTCTACCTGCCTAACAGTGAGCATACTGTCGCTAGGAGTTACATAGCAATAAGTGGTAACTGAATCCTTGTCAAACTTCTCTGCATCTGTAGTGCCTACGCTGCCAGGGAAGAGGATTCCACCATTGTGCATACCCTGAATCTGGCTGAAGAGAGCCTGAGACTCCTGAGGCGTAGGCCACTGGAAGTCATCGCTGTCGCCTGTATTACAAGAAGTGAATGCGAAAGCTGCAACGAAGGCAGCTACAATTGAGAATAATTTGATTTTTTTCATTTTGCTATTATGTTTTGATTTTTATTTTCTCATATTTCTCAGCCTAAATGTACCCCGATATGGTTGCCCGAGGCTCTTCAGTCCTTGTATAAAACAAGAAAAGGCGGGAAACTTGCATCACTTTTAGTTAATCTCTGTTAATGCTCTTCACTTGTCCATTTCATAGAGCACTTTTGCCAATGTATCGTAACCTTTGACTTTCAGTTCTTAGTTGTTTGAGCTTTTTACTGTGTTATGTCTAGGTTTGTCCTACATAGCGATGCAAAGTTAGTGTTTTATTTTGAAATGCGCAAGAAATTTATGATTTTCTTTCTCTTTTTCGCATAAAAATACTACTTTTGTGGAGATTTTAGGGATTATTCACCTTAAAGCGGAATGAATAGTGTAGACTCTGAGTCTCATGGAAAATGAATTAATGATGAATCTGATATGAAAAAGAAAGTAGGTACATTTAAGATTTGGCTGTTGGCGATTGCCGCAGTAGTGGCGTTTTCTGTCTTGCCGAAGGTTTCTTCGTTGGCAACAGAAGATCAGGCACTTGTTGTAAAGGAGAATATGCAGGAGGCTGCTGATGCTGCGGGCGATGAATCGTCTGCAGAGAATAAGCAGGAAACTGCTGGAGAGGGTGCGAATCTGGAGGCGCTGGGGCTGGAGATTCCGGTATCTAAGGTAAAGGTATCTGAAACCATCAAGCATCGGTTGGCTTATACGGTATCTTATAATCATGATACGCGACAGCCGAATTGGGTAGCCTGGGCGCTGACGGGGGAGCATGCATCTGGTAAGTTGCCGCGCGGTAAGTTTGCTGATGATGAGGAGATGCCGGCACCCGTGGGTACTTTGGCGGATTATTATAACAGTGGTTTGGACAGGGGACACATGTGTCCGGCTGGTGACAACAAATGGAGCCAGCAGGCGATGGATGAATGTTTCCTGATGACCAATATGTGTCCGCAGAACCACAGTCTGAATGCGGGGGTATGGAACACGATAGAGCAGCAGTGCCGCAACTGGGCGAAGCAGTATGGTAAGGTTTATATTGTCTGCGGACCGATATTTCTGAATAAGGAGCATCGCAAGTTGGGCAAGAACAAGGTGGTAGTGCCTGATGCCTTCTTCAAGGTGGTTCTTCATACGGGCAAGAATCCGCAAGCCGTCGGCTTTATCTGCCGTAACCAGTCGCAGAAAGGCAGAAAGAAGACGGAATTCGTAAATTCAGTAGATGAAGTGGAGCGTATCACCGGCTATGATTTCTTCCCTCAGCTTCCGGATGATGTTGAGAAGAGGGTAGAGGCTAAGGCTGAAATGTTTTAAAAAGGAATTTCTGCAGTATCCAGTAATAGGATATAACAAAAAAAGGCTTTCCGTAATGGAAAGCCTTTTTCTTGAAGATCTGTGACTCGCATGGGGCTCGAACCCATGACCCCAACATTAAAAGTGTTGTGCTCTACCAGCTGAGCTAGCGAGTCAATCTTCTGCTTTATGTTTCAAAAGCGAGTGCAAAGGTACGGCAAAAATCTGAAATAACCAAATATTTTGCCATATTTTTACTGATTTTCTTCATTTTTATCCGAAATCGGGACATTTTCGCCCGTTTTTTCATGATATTGCGGCTTCTCCTTCGTTACATACCGCTGCCAGTAGGCTATGATGAGCGTTGTGAGCGGAAGGGCTACAATCAATCCCAGGAAGCCCAGAAGTGCACCCCAAACCGAGAGACTCAAGAGGAGAATGGCTGGGTTCAATCCCATCGCCTTACCCATGATCTTCGGGGTAACTACCATGTCGGTGATGACCTGCACCACACAGAACACCAGAACAGCCAGACCGAATACCAGCCAGAAGTTCTGACCTGTGTCGGCAGCCTTCAGCATGGCAAGGAATGCCGTAGGGATGAGGGCGAAGGTATGGAGATACGGAACCAGGTCCATGATGCCGATGAGAATACCCAAACCTATCGCCATCGGGAAACCGATGATGGTAAAACCGATGCAGAACATGATGCCCATACAGAGCGCTACCAGTCCCTGACCACGGATATAATTGTTGAGTTCGCGCTCCACATCCTTCATCAGCGCACTCCAGAACGGACGGTTCTTCTTGGGGAAGATTCTCACCCAGTTGGCTGTCAGCGTCTCATAATCGAGCAGGATGAAGAACATATATAATAAGGTAATCATCGATGCCACGATACTCATCAGTACCGTTGCCGTCTGGCTGACTACCGAGAAGACCTTAGGCATGGTGGTCTTGATGGCATCGCTGAAGTCCTTGCTTTTCAGAAAATGCTCTATCTGCTCCTGGTTGGCCTGCAGCCAGTCTTTGATCAGCGCCGTCAGGTTGTTGGTATGAGTCGTCTGATGCAGCCATCGTGTCAACACCTCACCGAGTTTGTCAAACTGGTCAATCATCGGAGGGATGATGAGCCACAGCACGCCTCCTATAACAGCGATAGCCGTTCCCATGGCGATGAGGATAGACAGCGCACGTATTCTGACGTGGAGTTTGTTTTCGATAAACTTCACGACCGGATAGAGCAGGTAAGCGAAAAACCATGCAATGAAGAATGGCAGCAGTACGCTGCTCAGATAATTGGTCATGTAGAGCACGGCCAGTACGATGAGGGTAACACCCGCCCATCTTATAAATTTATCAAATGTAATCTCCTTTCCCATAACTGTTCCTTTTGTTATAATTTTTCGTTAAGAATCGCCTTCTGGTAGCATTCTCTGCAGAGTGGCTCGTATTCATCTTTCTCGCCCAGGAGCACCCGTTTGTCGTTATTGACCAACCGGTGGCTCACATAGGCAACCGATCCGCACTTTACGCAGATGGCATGAACCTTGGTCACCTCGTCGGCGATGGCACAGAGGGCAGGAATCGGACCGAAGGGAACTCCCTTGTAGTCCATATCCAGTCCTGCCACGATGACTCTCACGCCACGGTTGGCAAGTTCGTTGCAAACCTCCACGAGCCCATTGTCCAGGAACTGGGCTTCATCGATACCCACCACGTCGATATCAGAAGCCAATAGCAGTATCGATCCAGAGGACTCAATAGGAGTAGACCGGATAGAGTTCTGATCATGGCTCACTACATCTTCCTCGGAGTAACGAGTGTCAAGCGCCGGCTTAAAGATTTCTACCTTCTGCTTGGCGAACTTCGCACGCTTCATTCTTCGGATCAATTCCTCTGTTTTTCCGGAGAACATCGATCCGCACACCACTTCAATTCTTCCGGGACGGTGTGCCTCCCCAATTAGATTTTCTGTCATTTCGGGGGCAAAATTAATAATAAGGTTTTAAAAAATGCAAAGAAACGCGTTTTTTTTTTGCTATGAAAGATTAATTAACTACATTTGCGGTCAGTATGGGCACATTATACATCGTTCCGACTCCAGTTGGTAACATGGAGGACATGACAATGCGAGCCATTCGCATACTGAAAGAAGCGGATTTGGTACTCGCTGAGGACACTCGAACATCGAGTGTTCTGCTGAAGCATTTCGATATCAGAAATCGATTAGTGGCTCACCATAAGTTTAACGAACATGGCACATCTTCTGCCATCGTAGAGCGACTGAAGGGTGGCGAAACCATCGCCTTGATCAGCGATGCCGGAACACCGGGTATCAGCGATCCTGGTTTTTACCTCGCCCGCGAGGCAGCCAAGGCAGGCATCACGGTGCAGACTTTGCCTGGTCCTACGGCATGCATACCGGCCATCGTTTCATCGGGTTTGCCATGCGACCGTTTCTGCTTCGAAGGATTCATTCCGCAGAAAAAGGGCAGACAGACCTATCTTGAATCATTGAAGGATGAGGTGCGCACCATGATTTTCTATGAATCGCCTTATCGTGTGGTGAAAACCTTGCAGCAGTTTGCCGAGGTTTTCGGGGATGACAGACAGGTGAGCTGTTGTCGTGAAATATCCAAACTCCACGAGGAGAGTGTGAGGGGTACGCTTGCCGAGGTCATCGCTCATTTTGAAGAGACAGAACCAAGGGGCGAATTTGTCATCGTATTGGCAGGAAAAGATCCTAAACAGCTCAAGGAGGAGATGAAGGAAAAGAAGCGTGAAGAGCGCCGGCAGAAGAAAAACGGGGCTCGCAGGGATGAAGAAAGTAATGAATAAAGTATAGGAAGCGACGCGTTTTACGCGAAAAAATAATTTTTTAAATCAAACATTAAAAAGGAAAATGATTATGAAAAAGCTATTATTTGCGGCATGTTTAGCTGCTTTTTGCTTGACCAGTTGCAACAACGGCAAGAACAACACCCAGGATTTGGCAAATCAGCAGAATGATTCGCTAAACAGTATCATCGCTCAGAAAGATAGCGAAATTAACGATATGATGGGTACATTGAATGAAATCCAGGACGGTTTGAACCAGATTAGTGAGGCTGAACACAGAGTAACTATTCTGAAGAACGGTGAGGGTGCCAACAAGAGACAGCAGCTCAAGGAGGATGTTCAGTTCATCGCTACCCGCATGCAGCAGAACCGCGAACTCCTGGCTAAACTGCAGAAGCAGATGGCTAACAGCTCTTTGCAGGCTGACCAGTTGAAGAAGGCCATCGCAAACCTTCAGGAGCAGATTGCACAGAAGGATAAGGAACTTCAGGTGCTTCGCGAGGAGTTGGATAAGAAGGATATTCATATTGCAGCGCTCGACGAGACTATCAACAATCTGAATACCAAGACCTCTCGTCTTACTACTGAAAGCAGCCAGAAGACAGAGACAATCAATGCACAGGACAAGCAGCTCAACACTGCCTGGTATGTATTCGGTACCAAGAAGGAGTTGAAGGAGCAGCATATCATGGAAGGTGGTAAGGTAATGACCGGTAATTTCAACAAGAGTTATTTCACCAAGGTTGATATCCGCAACATTTCTGAAATCAAGTTGATGTCAAAGTCGGCTAAGTTGCTCACTACCCACCCATCCAGCTCTTATGCATTGGTACGTGATGCTAACAAGCAGTATACACTCCGCATCACCAATCCACAGATTTTCTGGAGCACCAGCAAGTATCTTGTAGTGCTCGTTAAGTAATTATCTCTTTCTCTGAAAGAAATCCTGCATGAGTGCGCGGCACTCATCTTCCAATACGCCCGATGTAACTGTCGTCTTAGGATGCAGTGCATCGGGCGCATATTTTGTATACCCCCTTTTCTCGTCGCTGGCACCATATACCACGCGGCTGATCTGTGCCCATCCCAGCGCTCCGGCGCACATCACGCAGGGTTCTACCGTAACGTAGAGGGTACAGTCTTTCAGGTATTTTCCTCCCAGCATGTTGGCTCCCGAAGTGATGGCCTGCATTTCGGCATGAGCCGTAACATCGGTCAGCATCTCCGTAAGATTGTGGGCACGCGATATGATCCGGTCTTTACAAACGATGATGGCGCCTACCGGAATCTCGTCTTCATCGAATGCCGCCTGAGCCTCCATCAGAGCACGGCGCATGTATGCTTCGTCTTTATTCTTAATATCTTCCATTGTTTTTCGTGCAAAATTACATAAAAAAGTTTGAAGTGTGGACTTTTTTTGTTATTTTTGCAAGGTAAAAGCATCTTTTGATGCAAAATAAAGAAAATAGACTATGGCAGAGCATAATGAATTAGGCAAATGGGGAGAAGACGAGGCTACGCTCTATCTCGAGAATGAAGGCTATGTCGTCATCGACAGAGACTGGAAAGCCGGCAAGCGGGATCTGGATATCCTTGCCGTTTCGCCGGATGGTAAGACGCTGGTTGTGGTAGAAGTAAAGACCCGTTCGGGTGAAGAATACCAGCAGCCCGAGGAAGCCGTAGATGTCAGGAAGATGCGCAATCTGGCAATAGCCGCCAATACTTACGTCAAGGAACAGAAGGTGGAAAAAGAACTTCGCTTTGATATTGTTACCGTGGTAGGTGTAGGGCATCAGGTGAAACGCATCGAGCATCTTGTGGATGCCTTCAACCCGTTGCTGATTGGATAACCCGTTGTGATTCGCTATACATTATTATATAGACATGGAAAAGAAGATTATACGATTAAAGGAAGTGGATTCCACGAATACCTTCCTGAAGAATTTGGATACTTACGATGAAGATGCGCTGACCATTGCCATTGCTGATTATCAGACATCGGGCAGGGGACAGGGCGTGCATACCTGGGAGAGTGAACCGGGCAAGAACCTCCTCTTCAGTATGATGATGTGTCCTAAGTGGGTTCCTTTGCGCCAGCAGTTCCTCCTTTCCGAGGCTGGTGCGCTCGCCGTGAAGGATGCTCTTGATTCCTATACGGACGGCATTACGCTGAAATGGCCGAATGATGTGTACTGGTATGACAAGAAAATCAGTGGCACGCTGATAGAGACTGCCATCGACTCCAAGGGCATCAAGCGCTGCATCTTCGGTATCGGCATTGATGTCAATCAGACTGAGTTCCACAGCGATGCGCCCAACCCTGTATCTCTGGCTCAGATTCTGGGGTATGAGGTGGATAGGGAAGAGGTGCTGCAGAAGGTGATTGAGGCTTTCTGCAAATACTACGAACTTCTGCGTCGTGCCGACTATATGGATGTGTCGGGCATCTATCATCTTTCTCTCTACCGTCGCAAGGGCTATCACTGGTATGAGGATAAGGACGGTAAGTTCGAGGGTGCTTTCGTAGAGGTGGAGGACGATGGTCATCTCATCCTTCATGACAAGAAGGGAGTAATCCGCTCGTATGCGTTCGGAGAAATCAAGTTTCTAGTTAATAGTTAATAGTTTATAGGAGGCTACGCCCTATAAACTGTTAACTGTAAATTGTAAATTAAAATAAAATGGCAAAGTTTAAAAGAATTCTTTTGAAATTGAGTGGCGAGAGTCTGATGGGTAAGCAGAGCTTCGGCATCGACCCAGAGCGCCTGAGTGATTATGCTAAGCAGATAAAGGAGGTCCATGAGATGGGCGTTCAGATAGGCATTGTGATTGGTGGTGGTAACATCTTCCGCGGTTTGAGCGGAAGCCAGAAGGGGTTCGACCGTGTCAAGGGTGACCAGATGGGTATGTGTGCTACCGTTATCAATTCCCTGGCATTGAGCAGCGCGCTCGGAGCCTTGGGCGTTAAAAACAAGGTGCTTACTGCCATCCGCATGGAGCCTATCGGCGAATTCTACACCAAGTGGAAGGCGATTGAGGCAATGGAGGCAGGCTATATCTGCATCTTCTCTGCAGGTACAGGCAGTCCATACTTCACTACCGATACCGGTTCTTCTCTCCGTGGTATCGAAATCGAGGCTGACGTGATGCTCAAGGGTACCCGTGTAGACGGCATCTATACCGCCGACCCTGAGAAGGATCCTACAGCTACCAAGTTCAAGGATATCACCTATGATGAGATTTATACCAAGGGCTTGAAGGTAATGGATTTGACTGCTACCACCATGTGTAAGGAAAACAACCTCCCTATCTACGTGTTCAATATGGATGTTGTAGGTAACCTCAAGAAGGTGATGGATGGTGAGGAGATTGGTACGCTCGTACACAACTAATCATCTCTCTCAACAGGAAGAAAAAAGCAAATGCGACTGGATTCACATCTAGCCGCATTTTTTATAAACCTAAATACCCAAATGTCCCCATAAAGGGAATTTCTTCTACTTCTTCTTCAGATAAATAATCGCCGAGATGATGACGTATGCCACGATGACAAGCCACCAGCCGGTGAGGAAACCGGTCAGACCATCGAGTGCTACCGAAGTAGCGAGGATGATGAGGGTGAGCGCAGCAAAGCCATATTTCACCTCATTGCCCTTGAAACCCCACTGTTTGAACTTCAAGGCGAAAAGAGGCATCTCGCAAACCAGCAGATAGCTGGTGATGAGTATCAGAGCCAGAATGATGAATACCGACCATGAATATCCTTCGAGCCAGCTTGGATTGAACACAATCAGCGAACCCCAGAACAGGGCGTTGGCTGGTGTAGGAACACCGATGAAAGAGGTAGTCTGGCGCTCATCAAGATTAAACTTAGCCAGTCGCAATGCCGAGAAGGCTGCGATGATGAAGGCTGCGTAAGGCAGCCATGGGCGCAAAGGCTCCAGAAAACCCGGATATTCCATCACAAAGAGTTGTGAGAATACGATGGTGGCAGGAGCCACACCGAAGGTTACGTCATCTGCCAGCGAATCCAGCTCCTTGCCTATTGGCGATGAAACGTGCAGCAGGCGGGCGCTCATGCCGTCAAAGAAGTCGAATACGGCTCCGATGATAATCCATAACAATGCCATCTTTGGGTTTCCGCCGAAGGCAAACGATGTTGCGATGCAGCCCGAAACCAGGTTGCAGCAGGTTATCGTGTTTGGAATATGTTTCTTGATACTCATTTCTTTCCAGTATATTATGATAGAGTGAAAGCCGGAAGTATGTTCCGGCTTGCCCTCTATCTGTCAATATGTTATTTCAATTTAGCGATGATGGTCTGGTCGCCTGTAGTTGACTGTCCCATCTTTACGCATACTTCTGTACCTACAGGCAGGTAGACATCCACACGTGAACCTAGCTTGATGAATCCCAGGTGCTCGTCGATGAAGCATTCTTCCCCTTCCTTGGCATAGGTTACGATGCGGCGTGCCACCGCACCGGCAATCTGTCGGCAGAGTACATCCACTCCCTTAGGTGTGGTAATCATCACGTCGGCATGCTCGTTTTCCTCGCTAGCCTTAGGCAGCCATGCCTTGTGGTAGTTGCCGTCCACATGCTTCACGAATTTCACCTTACCATCCACCGGGAACCAGTTGGCATGAACATTCCAGAGGCTCATGAAGATGGAAATCATCAGGCGGCGGTCACCGAAGTAGGGAGCATTCTCCACCTCTTCTATCACCACAATCTTACCGTCGGCTGGTGCTACTACCAGTTTCGAAGTATCCTCTACGTTGAGGTATCTGACAGGACAACGATAGAAGTTGAGCACGATACCATATACCATACCGAACACAACAACAAAAACCCAGAACGGAATCTTGTTGTCTAAGGTTGTCCACAATATAGCCGCAATGGCTACTAACGCTATCGCTCCGGTAACCAGCTGATCGGTACCTTCGCGGTGCAATCTTATCTTCTTTAATTTCTTTATTTTCTGTCCCATATATTAGGATTAAGTTTTTATTGGTGCAAAGGTACGTCATTTTTATCACTTTTGCAAATTTTTTGTGGGTTTCTTTTACCTTTTTCAATATTTTCGCATATTTCTTTTGGCTTTTTCAATATTTCGCCGTAACTTTGTTGTCAAAATTCGAATTTTAAACAGATAATGGAAGATTTTGTTCATTTGCATGTACACACCCAATACTCCATCCTCGACGGCCAGTCGAAGATACCGCATCTGGTAGATAAGGCTATCAAGGACGGCATGAAGGGTATGGCGGTAACCGACCACGGTGTGATGTTCGGCATCAAGGAACTCACCGACTATTGCGGCAAGATTAATAAAGACCGCAAGAAGGAGGGACTTGAACCTTTCAAGCCTATCATAGGCTGCGAGATGTATGTGGCACGCCGAACCAAGGCCGACCGAGAGAAGGATAAGGGCGATATGAGCGGTTATCACCTCATTGTACTTGCCAAGAATTATAATGGATACAAGAACCTCATCAAGCTGGTGAGCAATTCGTGGGTGGATGGTTACTACATGCGCCCACGAACCGACCGTGCCGATCTGGAGAAGTATCACGAAGACCTCATCGTCTGTTCGGCATGTATTGCAGGCGAGGTGCCATCCAAGATTCTGCATGGCGACCTGGAAGGAGCCCGCGAGGCTTGCCAGTGGTACCACAACCTCTTTGGCGATGATTACTATCTCGAGCTCCAGCGCCATAAAGTGCCCGATGACCCAAGTCTGCTTGCCAACCGCGAGGCTTACGAGTTGCAGCAGCGTGCCAACAAGGAACTCATCAAGATGGCAAGGGAGTTTAACATCAAACTGGTGTGCACCAACGACTGCCACTTCGAGGATAAGGAGACTGCCGAGGCTCACGACCATCTGCTCTGTATCGCTACCGGCAAGGATCTCGACGACCCTAACCGTATGCGCTATTCCAAGCAGGAATGGTTCAAGACCCGCCAGGAGATGAACGATGTGTTCTCGGATATTCCCGAAGCGCTTTCCAATACCCTCGAAGTATTGGATAAGGTGGAGATTTACAGCATCGACCATGGTCCTATCATGCCTTTCTTCCCGATTCCGGAGAGTTTCGGTACCGAGGAGCAGTTGCGACAGAAGGTATCAGAAGAAGACCTCTACAAGGAGTTTACCTCTGATGAGAACGGCAAGAACCCGCTGCCACCAGAGGAAGGTCAGAAGGTAATCGACCGATTGGGCGGTTACGATAAGATATACCGTATCAAGTTTGAGGCAGAATATCTGCGCCACCTTGCCTACGAGGGAGCTAAAAAGCTTTATGGCGACCCGCTGCCCGAGAATGTAGACGAGCACGTAAACTTCGAGCTCCACGTGATGAAGACCATGGGTTTCCCAGGCTACTTCCTCATCGTGTCAGACTTCATCAGGGCGGCGCGCGAGGAACTCGGCGTGATGGTGGGCCCGGGACGTGGATCTGCGGCAGGTTCGGTGGTGGCTTACTGCTTGGGCATTACCAAGATTGACCCATTGAAGTACGACCTCCTGTTTGAGCGTTTCCTGAACCCAGACCGTGTGAACCTTCCGGATATTGATACCGACTTTGATGATGACGGCCGAGGCAAGGTATTGCGCTGGGTAATGGATAAGTACGGTCATGAGAACTGTGCCCATATCATTACTTACGGTTCCATGGCGACGAAGAACTCCATCAAGGATGTGGCGCGTGTAGAGAAGTTGCCGTTGGATAAGGCGAATGCACTCTGCAAGGCTATCCCAGACCGTTTGCCTGACGGTGCCAAGATGAACCTGACCAATGCCATCAAATATACCCCAGAGCTGCGCGAGGCAGAGTTCTCCAACGATCCCCGCGAGAGCAATACCATCAAGTATGCCAAGATGCTCGAGGGAACCATCCGAGGCACGGGTATCCATGCCTGCGGATTCATCATCTGCCGCGACCCTATCAGCAACTGGGTGCCTGTATCTACTGCCGATGACCCTGATTTCCCGGGACTGAAGACGGCGGTAACGCAGTACGACGGCCATGTCATCGAGACCACCGGTCTGATCAAGATGGACTTCCTGGGCTTGAAGACCCTCTCCGAGATGAAGGAGGCATGCAAGGTTATCAAGCAGACTACGGGCGATGTCGTTGACCTCGATACCATCCCTATCGATGACGAACTGACCTATCAGCTCTATCAGCGCGGTCAGACCATTGGAACCTTCCAGTTCGAGTCGCCGGGTATGCAGAAGTATCTCCGTGAACTGAAGCCTACGGTGTTTGAGGACCTCATCGCCATGAACGCCCTCTACCGTCCGGGACCTATGGATTATATCCCTGACTTCATTGCCCGCAAGAACGGCAAGCAGGCGATTACCTACGATATCCCGTGTATGGAGAAGTATCTGAAGGATACCTACGGCATCACGGTCTATCAGGAGCAGGTGATGCTTCTTTCCCGTCAGTTGGCGAGCTTCACCCGAGGCGAGTCAGATGCCCTGCGTAAGGCGATGGGTAAGAAGAAAAAGGCTATCGTAGATGCGATGAAGCCTAAGTTTATCAAGCAGGGACAGGAGAACGGCCACGACCCGAAGGTGCTGGAGAAGATATGGGGCGACTGGGAGAAGTTTGCTTCCTACGCCTTCAACAAGTCTCATGCCACCTGTTATTCGTGGGTAGCCTACCAGACTGCCTATCTCAAGGCGCACTATCCTGCCGAATATATGGCGGCGCTGATGACCCGCCGCTTTGCACAGATTACCGAAATCACCAAGCTGATGGAGGAGTGCCAGTCGATGGGCATCAAGACCTTGGGACCGGATGTGAACGAGAGTTATCGCGTGTTCGGTGTGAACGAGCATGGAGAGATACGTTTCGGTCTTTCAGCCATCAAGGGTATGGGTGCTCCGGCAGCCGATGCCATCGTAGCAGAGCGACTGAAGAACGGACCTTATAAAACCATCTTCGATTTTGCCGAGCGTGTAGATTACTCCAGCGTGAACCGCAAGGCTTTCGAAACCTTGGCGCTGAGTGGCGGTTTCGACAGTTTCGGTATCCGTCGCGAGCAGTTCTTCGGCAAGAACAACAAGGGCGAAACCTTCCTCGATACGCTGGTGCGCTACGGTCAGCTCTTCCAGCAGGAACAGCACGAGGCTGCCAACTCACTCTTTGGCGGTACCGAGGCGATAGAGATAGCTACGCCGCCTATTCCTGATGCAGAGAGCTGGAGCACCATCGAACGTCTGAACCGTGAGCGCGAGCTTGTGGGCATCTATCTTTCTGCCCATCCGCTCGATGAGTACAGCATTATCCTCAACTCCCTCTGCAATACCCATTGTTCTGAACTGGGCGACAAGCAGGAGCTGGCAAAGAAGGAGGATGTGGTGCTGGGCGGCATCATCACGGGTGTGAAGTCGAAGTTTACCAAGACGGGCAAGCCGTGCGGTTTCGTTACGCTCGAAGACTTTGAGGGTTCAGGCGAGCTGGCTCTCTTTGGCGAGGACTGGGGCAAGTGGCGCGGCATCATGGTTGAAGGCAGCACCATCTACATCACCGCCAAGTGCGTTTCCCGTTACGGCAATGCCAACTATCTCGATTTCCAGATAGGCAATGTAGAGTATCTGCAGACGGTCAAGGAGAACCGCATCGACCGCTTTACCATCAATGTGGAGAGCGATGCGATAGATGAAACGATGGTCAGCGACCTGCAGACTATTCTGGAGAATGACGAGGGCAAGGCGCAGCTCTTTTTCCAGATACATGATGTAGACAGCAATACCTATCTGCTGATGCGTGCCCGTGAGCATACGGTGGGTGTGGGCCATGCCCTCATCCAGTATATCGAGCAGCATCCTAAGATGAGCTATCAGATCAATTAGAAGTAATTTTAGTTTTAATATAAAAAGGTATAGAAAAATGGAAGTAACAATTACAACCGAGAATTTCGAGAGCTACAAGAATGGCGAACTGCCATTGGTAGTAGATTTGTGGGCAACATGGTGCGGTCCTTGCCGCGTGGTTGCTCCTATCGTATCACAGCTTGCTGAGGAGTTTGACGGCAAGGTGGTAGTAGGTAAGTGTGATGTAGAGGAGAATGACGACATCGCTATGGAGTTTGGTGTTCGTAATATCCCTACCATCCTCTTCTTCAAGGGTGGCCAGCTGGTAGACAAGTTTGTTGGCGCAGCCTCTAAGGCAACCCTTACCGAGAAGATCCAGGCCCTCCTGTAATCAGCCCGGATAGGAAATGATAAAAGCATCTGGCTTGAGAAAACATGTTCTCAGCCAGATGCTTTTTTTTGTTCGGGGCTGTCGGTGACTTACCATTCTACGCTTCTTGTTCCGTCTTCTTCTACGGTGATAGTCACTTTGGTGCAGTCTTCCGGCAGCAGTTCTTCTATCAGTTCCGGCCACTCCAGGAAACAGAGGTTGCCGCTGTAGAAATAATCTTCGTAGCCCATATCGTATACCTCATCGAGTTTCTTGATGCGGTAGAAATCGAAGTGGTAGACAGGTGAGCCGTCGCCCGCTGTATATTCGTTTACGAGGGCGAAGGTAGGAGATGTGATGACATCTTCTACGCCCAGTTCTTCGCAAATGGCTTTTACAAATGTTGTCTTTCCGGCTCCCATCTTGCCATAGAAGGCAAAGACCTTGCCGTCGCCCATGTTCTGCAGAAATTCCTTGGCTGCTTCATGGATCGTGTCTAATGAGTCAATTTTTATCTTCATATATGTTTTCTATAAACTGTTAACTATCAACTATTAACTATTAACTGACATTACCTTTTTCTCGGTGTCAGCGTGATGAGCGGTATGAGCATTTCCTCCATCGAGATGCCACCGTGCTGGAAGGTATCCTTGTAGTATTGCACATAATAGTTGTAATTATTCGGATAGGCGAAGAAACTGTCGCCCGTGGCAAATACATACGAGGTACTCAGGTTAGGTGCCGGCAACTGGGCGCGGTGAGGCTCTTTGATGGTGAACACTTCCTTGCTCTGGTAAGCCAGATTCTTGCCCAGCTTGTAGCGCAGGTTGGTGTTCGTATTGCGGTCGCCTACTATCTTGATAGGTTTCGATGCCCTGATGCTGCCGTGGTCGGTGGTGAGCACTACCTGGTAATCGCTCTGCGAAAGGAGCTTGAAGAGCTCTGAGAGAACCGAATGGCGGAGCCAGCTCTGCGTGATGCTGCGGTAGGCACTCTCGTTGTTGGCAAGCTCGCGCACCATCTTAGATTCGGTACGCGCGTGAGAGAGCATGTCGATGAAGTTAATCACCAGCACGTTCAAATCGTAGTTGCGGCACTCGTTGTAATGCTCCAGGAAGCGGTCGGCACCCTGCGAATCGTTCACCTTGTGATAACTGAAGGTATAGTGCTTTCTGAATCGCTCTATCTGGGTCTGTATCAGCGGCGCCTCGTTCAGGTTCTTGCCTTCCTCCTCGTCCTCATCTACCCAGAGGTCAGGGAACATTTCGGCTATCTTGTTCGGCATCAGACCGCTGAAGATGGCGTTGCGCGCATATTGCGTGGCGGTAGGAAGGATGCTCATGTAGAGCTGCTCGTCGATGTCGAACAGGTCGCCGATGTCTTCTGCCAGCATGCGCCACTGGTCATAGCGGAAGTTATCTATCACAATCATGAACACCTTCTTGCCCTCATCGAGCAGCGGGAATATCTTGCGCTTGAAGATGTCGGGACTCATCAGATGTCGGTCTCTGTTGTCGGGACTCACCCAGTCGAGATAGTTCTTGGCTATGTATTTGGCGAAACCCTGGTTAGCCTCTTCCTTCTGCATGCCCAGCATCTCAGCCATCGGACTTGCCGTATCGCTCAGCTTCAGTTCCCAGCTAACCAGTCGCCTGTAAATCTCCATCCAGTCTTCCGCACTTCTGCATTCCATCATCTGCATGGCTATCTGCTGGTAGTCCTGCTGGTATCCGCTCTGCGTCACCTCCGCCACGATGTCTTTGCGGTGGATGTTCTTCTTGAGCGAGAGCAGAATCTGGTTCGGGTTTACGGGTTTGATCAGATAGTCGGCTATCTTTGAACCGATTGCCTGGTCCATGATGTTTTCTTCTTCGCTCTTGGTGCACATCACTACCGGTGTGGCAGGCTGGATGTCCTTGATGCGTAGCAGGGTTTCCAGTCCGCTGAGTCCCGGCATCATCTCATCGAGCAGGATGAGGTCGAAGGTCTGCTGGCGGCAAAGTTCAATGGCATCAGGGCCGTTGCTTACCGTCTGCACCTCGTATCCTTTCTTTTCCAGAAAGATGATGTGTGCCTTGAGAAGTTCTATCTCGTCGTCTATCCAAAGTAATAATCCGTTGCTCATATTTTATATCCTTTTTCTTTTCGGGGTGCTAAAGTACAAAGAAAAATGGAATGAGGAACACGACTTTGTGTTAAAGAGAGTTAATGATAAAGATTCTTTGGTACTTTTTATGAAAACGTTTGTATTACCTTGTGACAAAACCTAAAAACATAGGTTAATTTAAACTTATTTGTATAACTAAACGTAAGCATTATGATCAGACGCAATTACTTGAAAAGTTTGTCTATTTAGCAATAATACGGCCGGGAATCCGTTTTTTATGGTAAGGTAATTCATAAAAACGAATAATAAAAAGAAGAAAAACAAGAAACAATGCTCAAGATAGTAATGATTATGCTATGCGGAATAGGTACCGGCTATCTGCTCCGCAACAAGAAAATGAGTTTTATCGGCCGTATCATCACGGCGCTGATATGGGTACTCCTGTTCCTGCTCGGTATCGAGGTAGGTTCTAACCCTCGTATCATCAGCGGTCTTCAGACTCTGGGACTTGAGGCGATAGCCCTGACCTTGGGAGGCAGTCTGGGTAGTGCACTCTTTGCTTGGGCATTGTGGAAGTATGTTACAGCAAAGCAGGCTAAATCGTCGGCTCACGCTGAAACCGGGAAAGGAGGCAAGGCATGAAAGGCAGTTTGATTATCGTAAGCTTCTTTGTTCTGGGCATCATCGTAGGCTTGTGTGATGTGGTTCCGGCAGGTCTTCTGGATAGCGACGTGAGCTATTATGCGCTCTGCTGCCTGATGTTCTGCGTAGGTATCAGCATCGGTTGCGATACCTCAGTGCTGAAGAGTTTCAAGAAGGTGAATCCCCGTCTGATGATGCTCCCTGTGATGACTATTCTGGGTACGCTGGCAGGTTGTGCCGCCGTATCTCTCATCTTGAGCCACCGCCAGCTTACCGATTGTCTGGCAATCGGTTCAGGATTCGGATATTACTCACTTTCGAGTATCTTCATCACCGAATACCGGGGCGCCGAACTGGGAACCATCGCCCTTCTTGCCAACATCTTCCGCGAGATTCTCACCCTGCTGTGTGCTCCGCTGCTGGCAAAATACTTCGGCAAACTGGCACCTATCTGTGTAGGTGGAGCCACGACCATGGATACAACGTTGCCTATCATCACCCGATATTCGGGCGAGAGTTTCATCATCGTTTCCATCTTCCATGGCTTCTGTGTCGACTTTTCTGTACCCTTCCTGGTTACCTTCTTCTGTTCTTTGTAGAAATAACTAAAAGCAGTTTTAAACCAAACCCGTATGAGACATATTTTCAGTTCATTCATGATATGTCTGAGCCTGTGCTGTGCCCATACCTCAGTAGCCCTTGCGGCTCAGGATGGTAAGCAGCCAGCAGCTTCAGACCCTTGGCAGGACGCCACCGTGACCCATATCAACCGCATGCCGATGACCGCTCATTACTTGCCTTTTACAAGCGAGAACGGAGCCTTGGCACAGTTGAAGATGGATGACGCCCGCCGTTTCCAGTTGAACACCCAGAATGAGCGCCGCCGCTCGCTGGATGGTGTATGGAAATTCAAACTGGTGAAGAATCCGAGTCTTGCCTTGACCGATTTCTTCAAGACATCCTATAACGTAAGCGATTGGCAGAATATCAATGTGCCTGGCAGCTGGGAGTTGCAGGGCTTCGATGCGCCAATCTACACCGATGTAACCTATCCTTTCAAGGCAAATCCTCCTTTCGTACCACAGGATTACAACCCTGTAGGACATTATGTACACGAATTTACCGTGCCTGAAAACTGGAAGGGCATGGATGTAATCATGGATTTCGAAGGTGTAGAATCAGCCTTCTATCTCTGGATCAACGGCAAGATGGTGGGTTATAGTGAAGATAGCCGTCTGCCAGCCCACTTCAATATCTCCAAGTTCCTGAAGAAGGGCAAGAACCGCCTTTCCATGAAGGTGTTCCGCTTCAGCGACGGCAGTTATCTGGAAGACCAGGACTACTGGAAGTATAGCGGCATAGAGCGCAATGTGTTCATCCAGGCTCGTCCTAAGAGCAGAATGAACGACTACGTATTGGGAAATAAACTAATCAATCAATATAAGGATGGCAATTTCACACTCGATGTGAATATGCTCAATCCACAGAAGGGTCAGAAGGTTGAGGTGAAAGTGCTTTCGGCAACAGGTAAATCTCTCTTCAAACAAATCCAGAGCATCACCTCACCTGCTGATACCTTGATTCATTTCGAAAAGCTGTTGAAGAGCGTGCAGCCTTGGAGTGCCGAGAGCCCTTATCTCTACACCCTCGTCATCAATACTACCGACAGGAATGGTAGGGTAGAGGAGAGTGTGGCTCAGCCTTTCGGCTTCCGTACCATCGAAATGAAGAACGGACAGCTTCTGGTAAACGGTGTTGCCATCACCATCAAGGGTGTAAACCGACAGGAGCACAATGCCGTACACGGCAGAACCCTCAGCATCGGTGAGATGGTGAAGGATGTGAAGATGATGAAGCAGTTCAACATCAATGCCGTGCGTACCTCTCACTATCCAAACTATTCGGAGTGGTATCAGCTCTGCGATAAGTATGGTCTCTACATGGTGGGCGAGGCAAACATCGAATGTCATGGTATTCTGGATACAGAATATAAGCAGCTGGCAGACAGAGAAGACTGGTATCCTGCTTTCCACGATCGCATGTACCGCATGATCAAGCGCGACCGCAACCATACCGCCGTCATCATCTGGTCTATGGGTAACGAGAGCGGATATGGCAAGAGTTTCGAGAAACTCTACGATATGAGCAAGGCGATGGATCCAACCCGTCCGGTACAGTATGAGGGCGGCGGTTACTACGCCAAGTCGGATATCTACTGTCCGATGTATGCCCGCATCTGGTCTTTGCGCCGCCATGTCAACCAGCGTGATGAGCGTCCGCTGATTCTCTGCGAATACGCCCATGCCATGGGTAACAGCGAGGGTAATCTCAAGGATTACTGGGATCTGATTTACAAATACGACCAGTTGCAGGGTGGTTTCATCTGGGACTGGGTAGACCAGACCATCGCCAAGACCGATGACAAGGGACACAAATACTGGGCTTATGGTGGCGATATGGGATTCGTAGGTGTAGTAAACGATTCCAACTTCTGTGCCAACGGACTTGTAGCAGCCGACCGCTCGCTGCATCCACATATCTGGGAGGTGAAGAAAGTTTACCAGAACATCGCCTTCGAGCCAGTAGCCTTCATGCAGAACCGCATCAAGGTAACCAACCGATTCGACTATACCACGCTTGACAATTATCAACTCTTCTGGGCAGTAGAAGCCAACGGTGAAACCATCAGAAGCGGCAAGATGAACTTCCCAACCCTCCTGCCTCATCAGGCTAAGGAGATGGAGATACCGATGGGCACTCTTCCTGCTGCCGACAACAAGGAATACTTCCTCACCCTGCGCGCCTTCAGCAAGCAGGCTACCGGAGCTGTTCCTGCAGGTCACGAGGTAGCCATCGAGCAGATGCAGCTGCCTGTACGACTGGAAAAGGCTCAGGAACAGGTAAGCGGACAGATAGAGAAGACCGAGACAGAAGATGCCGTCACCATCCAGGGAAAGACCAAGGATTTCAGCATCAGCTTCTCTAAGAAGACCGGCGAGATGACCTCTTTGAAATATGACGGCAAGGAAATGCTGCTGGCTGGTTTGCAGCCAAACTTCTGGCGCGGTATTACCGACAACGATGTGGCTAACGGCACTCAGGAACGCTGCGCTACCTGGCGTGAGGCTGGAAAGAAGATGGTACTGAAGGGCATCAAGACCCAGGCAGACAACCAGAAGGCTACCGTCATCGCAGACTTCGATATGCCTGAGCAGGAATCTCAGATGCAGATTACCTATCAGATGCTTGCCAATGGAAATGTAGAGGTGAACATGCACTTCATGCCTGGCAACAAGGCGCTGCCGGAGATGCCTCGTCTCGGTATGCGCATGATTCTGAAGGGCGACTACGACCAGATGACCTGGTTGGGTAGAGGTCCGCAGGAGAACTATGCCGACCGTAAGAGCGGTTACCTCATCGGTAAGTATTCTGCCAGCGTATGGGAGCAGTATCATCCATACGTAAGAGCACAGGAAACCGCCAACAAATGTGATGTACGCTGGTTCACCCTCGCTTCGAAGGCTGGAGCCGGTATCAGGGTGGAAGGTGCTGAGCCATTGAGCGTAAGTGCCTGGAACTTCCCACAGGATGATCTCCTCTATGTTCCTTCTACCATCGAGCACCGTCATGGCGGCTGTGTTGACAAGAAGGACATGGTCTGGGTGAACATCGACCATTTGCAGATGGGTGTTGGTGGCGATAATACCTGGGGCGCTATGGTGCATCCGGAATATACCATCACACCAAAGGAGTGGAGCTATAGCTTTACTATTAAGAACTTAAAATAAACGATATGAAGACTAAGTCTATAGCTATACTGACTATGGGGCTTGCCATGCTGTCTATGGACGGCATGGCACAGACCACCCGTCAGGAGTATAAGGATATTCTTGACATCCAGCTGACACCGGGTGCTCCCCGCCGTCAGAACGGATGCTTCACGGATATGGGTTCATGGATGGGGTTCACCCTCTCAGAGAAGGAGAAACCTGCCGCAGGCTTCTGCGGACCTTTCAGTATCTATTACCGCAACTGGTATGCCCGTTCGCTGGTATCTCTCATTGATGGTACCGTGCAGGAACAGAGCTATTATCCGGGCGAAATCAGGATGAGTCTGAAGAAGGATGGTGCCGATATCCATGAGAGTCTGCAGTTTGTAGATGCCCGTACGGCGTTGCTTACAGTTACCAATCCGTCTAAGGTTCCGTTCACGTTTACTGCCGACAGCATCAGTACTCGCGCCAATGTATCACGTTACAAGAACCGTGTTACCATCGGTGACTTCTACGGTGAACGCGTCATCATCGACTTCCCTCAGGAGGTTAAGGTGACTGATACCGACCACAACTATCTGGCTACTGTGCCAAGAGGTGTAGAGCAGCTCACCATCGCCATTTCGCTAGTAGAGCAGGATACCGAGGCTTCGGTTCAGCATGTGCATACAGCCAGTCTGCTTGCCAATCCGAAGGTTGCACTCGATGAAAACGAGAAGCGCTGGAACGGTTATCTGAAGAAGGTGATACGTGATGATATGCCAGCAGAATACAACCGGGTGGCTGCGAAATCCATCGTCACCCTGCTTTCCAACTGGCGTGCCAAGCGAGGTGCCCTGTATCATGACGGTATCGTGCCTAGTCATGCTGTTGGCTATTTCGTAGGTTGCTGGGCATGGGATTGCTGGCGTTTCTCTGCCGGTATGGCTTCCTTCTTCCCAGAGTTGGCGAAGGATAACATCCGCGTGATGTTCGACTACCAGCAGCCAGACGGCATGATTATCGACTGCATCTATCCGGATGCTTCAGAGAACAACTACCGCGACAGTAAGCCTCCTCTGGCAGCCTGGGCGGTGAACGAGATTTACGAGCATACCCAGGATCTGGCTTTCGTAAAGGAGATGTATCCGAAGCTTCTGAAATATCATAAGTGGTGGTATGAGAAGAGGGATCATGACAAGAACCATATCTGTGAGTTCGGTTCGGTGGATGGAACCCTGGAGGCAGCTGCCTGGGAGAGCGGTATGGATAATGCCATCCGTTTCGACGGCACCAAGATGTTGCAGAACGGCAAGGATGCATGGAGTACAGACCAGGAGAGTGTTGACCTGAATGCTTATCTCTCGCTGGAGTATACCTTGCTCAAGAAGTTTGCCGGATTGCTGGGCGAGCCTTTCGACTTGCCTGACTATCGTGGACTGGTTGCCGATTATTTCTTTGACCAGAAAGATGGCTTCTTCTACGACCGCCGTTTGGATGGCGACAGAAGTTTTGTACGTGA
Organism: Segatella copri; assembly: GCF_026015625.1. Lineage (NCBI taxonomy): Bacteria > Pseudomonadati > Bacteroidota > Bacteroidia > Bacteroidales > Prevotellaceae > Segatella > Segatella copri. The sequence goes on from NZ_JAPDVG010000001.1 coordinate 3,679,636, forward strand.
AGCAGGTTGTGAGGGCTATATTCCTTTCTGGGCGAACATAGCAACGCCTAAGCAGTTTGCCAAGGCAAGAAAGTTGCTCGACAACAAGAAGAAATTTTCTACCTTCATCCCATTCCCGACGATAGCAGCCGATAATCCGAAGTACAATCCACAGGGTTACTGGCGCGGTCCTATCTGGCTCGACCAGACCTATTATGGCATCAAGGGCTATCGCAACTATGGTGAGAAGAAGAAGGCAGATGCCTATACCGACCAGGTGTTCCGCAACTTGCAGGGCATTTCGGCAGGTACCCCAATCTATGAGAATTATGACACGCATACCGGCAAGCCAATGCAGGCTTCCCACTTCAGCTGGAGCGCCGCTTGCCTGATTATGATGTACAATGATTATGGAAAATAAACGAGATTCTCATGTGTTAAACGTCATGCCAACGGGATTTGGCACAGCTTAAGGCCTAAATAAAAAAGCCTTTGAGCATATCGGAAATGATAGCTCAAAGGCTTATTTTTACCCTAAATGATGTACTGTAATAAGCAAATTCCATACGCTTGGAAAGCGTGTGTGTATATTATCTCAAAACATACTTTCCGGCTGGTGTCTTGCAGAACTTCACCTGATAGGCTTCAGAGACAATCTGCAGCGCCTCGGTGAGGCTGTTGTTCGGCAAGGTTCCTGTGAAAGGTTCGATGGTATCCATTTCTACAGCAATCTCTACTCCGTAATTCTTCTCCAGGCTTCTGATGACTCTGCCCAGCGATGCATCGCGGAATACCAGCTGCTTCTTCTGCCATGCACAGGCATCCTCGATATGCGATGTTTCGCGGATATCCATCTTTCCAGTCTGTTTGTTCACCACTACGATTTCGTTTGGCTTCATCGTATAGGTGCTGCCGTTGGCAAGGGAAGTGAGCATCACGCTACCGTTGAGCAGCGCAACTTCTGCAGTCTGTTCTTTCTTTCTGTTGATGACGTTAAACTCAGTGCCCAATACCTTGATTTCCATTTCCTGCATGTGGATGATGAACGGATGTCGGGCGTCTTTGGCTACCTTGTAGTGAGCTTCGCCTTCAAATTCAATCTCGCGATTGTCCTTGCAGAAATCCTGTGGTGCATACTTGATGCTGGAGAGCGAATTGAGCGCTACCACACTCTTGTCGGGTAGGGTGATGCTCACCTGTTCGCCTTCCTGGGTGGTGATTTCTGTCAGCGGAATTGCGGCATATTGCTTGTTTTCCTTATACATCATTCCCATAATCACCATGCAGATAGGCAGGGCAATAGCTGCCGCTATCTGGGTCCACTTGAGGACGCGCTTCAGGGTGAATTGCTTACGGGTTCCTATCTGTTCATGAATTTCGGCCTTGATACGTGCCAAATCTTCGTCAGAGATACCGCTATCCGGGATGATGCCGTGCAGCCATTCCTCTTCCATGGCTGCTGCTAATTCTTCATCAGAACAGTTGTTGATCCGTTCCTTCAGATTAGCTAAGTCTGTACTATTCTTGATGTCGTCTAACATAAAACAATCTTTTTTTAGATTATACACGGTTCGGTAGAGAATGTACCGTTAAATTATACTAAAAACAAGAGCCACATCAGGTTGGTGCGGTTGTTGATAAGCTGTCGGAGCTGTTTCAACCCCATGGACAGCTGGTTCTTAACGGTCTGTTCACTATAGTTGAGCTTCTCGGCAATCTCCTGATTGTTGAGCATCTCCAACTTGGAGAGTCGGATGATTTCCTGCTGCGTCTTGGGCAGCTTGGCAAGCATCTGGTTGAGCTGTCTGACGAAATCATCATACTCCAACTGGCTGTCTGCAGTGGTGCTGTTGTGATGGTCAAGATAGTCCATGTAGTCTTCGTATACGGGCGAATTGATGACCTTCCTGTAGGCGTTGATGAGGTAATGCTTGGCTCTGAGGAAGAGCAGCGGCTTTACGCTGTCTGCCTCTTCCAGCGTGCTTCGGTTTTTCCAGAGCCACACGAAGGTATCTTCCATGATCTCTTCGGCATTCTCCTTCGACTTGGTATATTTCAGGCAAAAGGCAAAGAGTCTGCGGGCATACAGCCCGTAGATTTCATCGAATGCCTTCATAGATCCTTTTTTGAGTTGAAGGATAAGTTCTGTTTCTGTCTTTTTAAACATGATAACTATTCACTAAAATCCATCTAAATCATATTCTTCGCTGTCCAAATCCAGACTGTCGTCGTTGTCGAAAGTTGTATTTGGTGCTTTTTCTTCCTTTATATCCGCATCGGTTTCTTGGAATCCGGTTGTTCCGCTTTCGGCAGTTCCGGTTTCTTCTTCATTTTCTTCTGAATCATCAGTCTTTTCCTGCTGGATGATTTCCTCCGGTTCTTCAAGCAGTGGGTCCTTGCTGATTTTCAGCGGTGCCAGATGCTGGGTATAGAAGAGGGTATAGTCGTCGTAGCTCAGACTAGTGCCCAGCAGCAGGAGGTTTGGCTCGCTGATTACGATGCCACGGGCTCCCTTTGAGAGGAGCTGGGTGATGGCCTGATGCTGGTAGATGTCGTTAGCATACTGGCGTGCTTCGTCGTAATTGCGGAATCCCTTTACCTGCATGCGGTGCAGACCATTCTGCTCGTCAATGACGAGGTCGAAATTACGCACGAGATAGGAGGTGAAATTATATTTCGCCATCTCGAAGAGCAACTGGTTCTCGTTTACAGAATCAGGAACGTAGGCGAGCATGAAGACGAACGGCTCGTTGCGCTCAATGCTGAATACCTTTGCTTTGGATTTGACATCATCATTGAGTACGGCGTTGCGGCGCGACCATACATTGCTCAGGTCGAATGTGCCGCCCTTGAGCTGTCTGCCGGCTTTCACTCCGTTGAGAATCATTCCCGCCATTTCGCTGAGTCGACTGTTCGGATATTTCTCTACCACCTGCTGCATATCATCAAGACAAGCCTGGATATTACCCTCGTGGAGCTGGGTGAGTCCGCCGATAAAGAGGAACTTGTCGCGGTTGGCTCCTTCAGGATAGCGCTTGTCAGAGATAGCCCTGTTGTGTACCACCTTATTATAGAGGTTAGCCTTGAAGGCATCGTAGGTGGCAGCATAGAGCGAATCTTCGAGATGAATGCCCATCTTCGCATCTTCCTCATAATAAGGAGAGGTGAGCAGGGCGGTCCATTGGCTCTCCGGATAATTCGCTTTCAACAGGTCGAGATAGCGGCTGGCGATGGCTGGCTGCTTCCTGATGTTGTAGAGCAGGTAGAGGTGATAGTAGGCATCATCGAGATGTTCGTATGCTGCGTTCTTCTTCACCAGTCGCTGCAGCATGCGTTCGCTTTCGTCCAGATCATTGAGTTTGTCTTTCAGAATGATGCCGGCATGCAGCAGTCCGTCGTCCAGAATCTGATTGCTTTCTGCCATCTTTTCTTCGGTGAGCGGAATCTGAGCGAGATAGTAGGCACGCTGATGCGGATCTTCTTCTGCACTCAGATTCTTCTCTTTCTCCTTCTCAAGGTCTTTCTTCTGTGCCTCGTTGAGGAGTGAATCGCGCTGTTCATCAGTCATTTCTTCTACACCTTTGGCATCGGCTACTACGGTCTGGTTACTCCGCTGCCAGTTGTCTATGTTCTTTCGTTTGCCCCAGAGGCGCTCAAACTGCTGTTTGCCTTGGGCTACGGCAGATTGGGAATAGAAATACCAGGTATTGGTGTTGCCGAAACCGCCGTTGCCCATGGCTCCGTTTCCGAAGCCGGATGAGGCATTGCTGTTTCCCTGATTCCTGTTATTTCTGCTGTTATAACCATTGCCGTTGTTTCTTCCGAAGTCAGAGTTGCCCTGCTGTTCTGCCAATTCCTGGTCGGCAAGTCTTCTCTTTTCTTCCTTTTCCTGTTTTTTCAGGGCATCTATCACCTTGTCAATGGCGACGTTCCGTTCTGTTTCGCTCATGCGGGCAAGTGATTGCAGGGAGTCCTGCAGATGGATGGCGTCGGTATAAGGCACCAGTTCATCGAGAACCTTCGAACGGTCGGAGAGCTGTTTGTAGTCTTTGCGGTCCTGGTCTAGGAGTCCGATGGCTGCATCATAGCATCGCTTGGCATCGCCATATCGGTGGCATTGCCAGTATACATTGCCCAGATGCATCAGCAATACACCTTTCTCTACTCCGTTTCGGCTTGATTTCGCGGCACCCTTTTCGTATGCAGCAATAGCCTGAAGGGTATCGCCCTGGTTGAGATGTATGTTGCCGATGGCATAATAAACCTGGTCGAGATATTCCTGATTCTTGTCGCTCGCTGCCATTCGCTTCAATTTAGATACCATCTTCCGGGAGTTGTTGGTTGCCAGTACCTCGGTCATGGAGATGCGGGCATTGAACTCCAGTTCGTAAGGCGGATTGAGACGGATGACATGCTTGAAGGCACGGTAGGCATTCTGGGTATGTCCCTGTAGTGCTTCTACCTGTCCCATCAGATACCAGAGGCGGGCTTTCTGCTTGCGTCGCATCTCATAGCCGATGGCTTTGCGGAGATACGGAACGGCCTCCTGATAGCGTCCGGTCTTCAGATAGTAGAGGGCATAGGTCTTGTCCCATTCCTTCTGGGCACGCCAGTGGATGGAATCGCGCTCGATATTACGGATTACATCTTCGGCATCGTATATCCATCCCGATTCGAGATAACTCTTGGCGAGCCAGGCACGTGCCTTGCCGTAAATGCCGGGTTGGGTAGCGTAGAGGCGGCTCATATAGGCGAATGTAGCTGCTGCCGACTGGAAATCGCCTTCAAAAAACTGGGAACGCCCCATCAGCATCCATGCCTTCCAGAGGAACGGATTATATTCACGGCGTTGCAGCCATTCCAGGTCTTTGGCTGTCTTGCGGCGTTTCTTGTCCCATACCGGGCGGCGCTTGATGCTATGCTGGTGAATGGCTTTCTCGCATTTCTCGATGGCGCGGTCGTAGTTCGACTTGCCCAGTTCGCGGCTATTCTTGTTGCCAACCGTATAATAAGGAATCATTTCAGAGTAATTGTCCTTATTTCCGTTTTCCTTTTCGAGCGAGCCTTCGATATAGGCTACGGTCCCATTATAATAGGTGTTGTATCGGGCGTTGAAGGCATGCCACCATCTGCTCTTCGCCGTATTCTTCTGCGCAGAACATCCTGCTATGGTCACTGCAAAGGCAAGGATAACCATAGCTGGCAAGAGGTTTCTGAATGGGAAATGCTTCAACATAAGTTTCTTCTTTATTTAAAATTTTTCTTTTAGGGCGTGTGAAAGCCTTAGTGCTTTCTGGCTGCCAGTATCCTTGCTGCTGCAAACAGGATGATGCTGACGAAGATGATGGTTGCACCTGATGGCACATTGAGCAGATAACTGGCATAGAGACCCACGATGCAGTCGATGCAGCCTATCACGATGCTGGCTCCTATCATGCGCTTGTAGCTGTAGGTGAAGAGGTTGGCAGTCATCTGTGGTATGGTGAGCAGACTGATGGCAAGTACGATGCCCACCATCTTGATGGTTGCCACGATGGTCATGGCGATGAGCGTCATCATCATATATTCTATCGCTGTAACCGGCAAATGTTGCGATTTGGCAAAGGTGCTGTCGAATGCGATGGTCTGGATAGGACGCAGCAGAAAGGTGAACAGTATTGCAACAAACAGGGTAAGACCTGCCAGAAGCCAGAGGTCTGTGCTGTCGATGGCAAGTATGCTTCCGAAGAGGAAAGAGGGCAGGTCAGGCATGAATCCCGGAGTAAGGAAGCAGCAGATGATGCCCACGCTCATGCCCAGGGTCCAGAACATGGCGATGGCAGAGTCTTTGCGCACATCTTTCTTCCGTGATACCCATTGCACGCCGAAGGCACTCAAGATGGCGAATACCATGGCAGAGAGTATGGGGTTGATGCCTGCAAATACGCCGATACCGATGCCGCCAAAAGAGGCATGCGTAATGCCACCGCTGATGAAAACCAGCCGGCGTGTGACGATGTAGGTGCCTACAAAGCCGCACAGAATACTTGCCAGTAGGGCGCCAATCAGCGCGTTCTGAAAAAATGTATATTGCAGTATATCCATGTCTTTACTTTGAACTTTGAACTTTGAACTTTGCGCATTGCATGTTTAACTTAAAAAACTGATGACTTCGTCCTTAATCTGGTTAGGCAGGTTGATGCCTCTCAGTATCAGACTTCGATTCCATCCCGCCACCTCGTCTGGCTGCATCGTATAGAGCACTTCCGAGAATTCCTCTACCTCATCATCGGTATAGTCGTCGGCAGCTCTTCCTGCAAACCGGTCGAGTTCTTCGTCATCGTAGTATTCTATTTCCTTGGTGGCGGCTTCCATCATGCATTCCTGTTCGCATTTGGAGTTCTCTCCGTTGCAGGTATTGCATGAAACTCCTTCCTGCAGCGGTTCTTCACCCTCTCCCTTGCGATGAGAAATGATGCCAAAAATGGCGCTTATCAAGCCTAGGACCACCAGGGCCAAAACTAAATATAGCATAAACTGTTAACTATTAACTATTAACTTTCAACTATCTCAAACCCAACTTTCTCCAGGTCTTCCCAATAATGAGGATAGGATTTGCTCACTACCTCAGGATTGTTGATTTCAATCTGAGGGAACTTGAAGGCAAGAGGGGCGAAGGCAAGTGCCATGCGATGGTCCTCGTAGGTGTCGATAGGCTCGAAACTAGGCTCGCAAGTCTCGCCATCCCAAATCAGCGTGTTATCGTTCTCGTCATAAATCACGTAACCCACCTTCTTCAGCTCCTTCTTCAATGCCTCGATGCGGTCGGTCTCCTTGATCTTGAGACTGGCAAGGCCGGTGAACTTAAACTTTACGCCCAGGGCACAGCAGGCTACAACGATGGTCTGTGCTAGGTCTGGAGAACCGCTGAAATCGTAGTCGAAACGAGGCAAGAGACAGCGCTGGACTTTCAACTTGACAGGAGAAAGAACATCACGGTTCTCAAATTCTGATTTCACGCCCAGCAGACTGAAGATGTATTTCACGACAGAATCGCCCTGCTTGGAACTGTCGAACAGACCTTCGAGTCTTACCTCAGAATCAGGGTTTCCGTTCAGCGCCATCATTTCATACCAGTAAGAAGAAGCGCTCCAGTCATTCTCGATGGTGTAGTCGGCTACGCAGCTGTAAGGTTGTGGCTTTACGGTGATGGTATCCACATCGGTCCATTCGGCACTGGCTCCGAAGTTCTGCATCGTCCACAGCGTGAGGTCGATGTAAGGACGTGATGCAATCTCGCCCGTCAGTTTCAGTTCCAGACCGTTTTTCAGGATAGGACCAATCATCAGCAGCGCCGAGATATACTGCGAACTGATGTTTCCCACCACTTCGAGATGTCCGCCTTCCAGTGGCTTACCTACGATGTGGAGTGGAGGATAGCCCTCTTTCTTTTCATACTGTATATCAGCTCCGAGGTAGCGCAGGGCATCTACCAGGATAGCAATAGGGCGGTTCTGCATGCGCTCGGTACCTGTGATGGTATGCTCGCCCGGTGTAGCAGAAAGATAGGCGGTCATAAAGCGCATGGCGGTACCGGCAGCCTTGATGTTGATGACATCAGGCATATCGCGCAGTGCCGAAATGATGACTTCTGTATCATCGCAATCGCTCAGGTTGCGGGGCTGCAACTTGCATCCCGCCATGGCATTGATTACCAATGCACGGTTGCTGATACTCTTGGAAGCTGGCAAGTTGATACTTGCATTGAGTTGGCGTGGAGCCTTGATTGTATATTTCATTTTCTTCTTGTTTCTGTTTCTTTTAATACTCTTTTTCCTGATTTTGCTATTTCTCAGCCTTCAATATCCGGATGTCCTTGATGCAGACAGCCTTTTCCTTGGCATATCGGATAGGGAGGTCATCTTCTGTTTCCGGCATCTCATCCCATGCACGGGTTCTCGGACGAATCTTCTTCGGACCCGGTATCAGGGGCGAATAATACAGAACCTGGCGGATGCGGTTTGCCTGTTCTGGGGTGAATCGCATGCTGTAACAGATGCTGTAGTCCATCAGATTGTCTGACTGCCATTTCTCACCCTTGCTGTTGGTGCGTATGGCCACCTCTCTCATGTCTAAAGTATCCTTATTGTTGGCTTTAGCATCACTGATATATTTTGTCAGCCACTTGCCGTATTCTATTCGGTTGTAGCTAGGCGTATCATCGCAATAGTCTGAGTCGTCATCATCATCGGCTGCCTCTGATTTGCCCTTTACTGTTTTCTCAGAGAAACAGTGGAAGAGACCCAGATAATGACCCAGTTCGTGAGCTAAAGTAGCATTCGGGTCAAACATATCGGGTTTATATCTCCTGTTATACTTGTCTTCAGTATACCGGGATCCTTCATTCTTCTTTCCCACATAGATAGAATTGAGCGAAACGCAATATGGAAATTTGCCCGGTTTGCTCAGCGGATAGTTCTTGCCATTGCTCAAACCATCTATCTGTGGATAGCCGCCTACCTGGTAAGGCAGATGACTGATGCCCAGCGTGGTGCTGTTTTCATCGGTCTTCTTGAAGGCATATACCATCACATTGATGTAGTTGTTCTGGTCCCAGCAGTACTGTACATACTTCTTGTCCTTCATGAAACTCTCGCAGTCGAACTCTGATTCTGAAACCTTGATATATTCCACACCCGGTGTACTGAGTCTCTTGCCGCTCTCATCCTTTTCAGCCAGTTCGAACAGGATATGCAGGTTCTCGCTCGGGATGGTATCCATCTGATAGTTGTATACATCACCCTGGTAAAGTTCGTTCACGTTGGAGAGAATCTCCTTGAGGCGGTCATATTTAATGTATTGCGTGGTGTTACTGTAGAAGACATGGAAGATGACAGGCAGATGATAGACATAATCATCGCCTGTAATGATATCTGTGTCACGGTCTTGCCCGTTGGATATGATAGGGTCGCCGATAGAGCCTTCGGTATCCTTGCATGATGCAAAGCTGAGGACGGTGAGGGCGATCATGAAATAAAGAATTTTTCTCATGCGCGTACCTTATATTATATATTTTCGTGCAAAAATACAAAAATAAAAGAAGATAGGCGAGAAATATCCTGAAAAAGTTTCTCAAAATGCCAAAAAACTTGTGCTTTCATCTTCTTGATGTATGTCAATTCAGTTACATTTTGTAAACTTGACACCATGAAAACAGCGTTTTGTAAGGTATGTCTTCGTACAATATGCGAAATTTCAGGCTATGAAATTGCAAATTGTAAGCTTGTGTGCGTTCAAAAACAAAAAGTATTACTTGCTCAAAAAATAAGATAAAATAGCGTTAAGGAATTATGAATTTTTCGGAAATCGTTGTATCTTTGCACCAGAAAAAGAAACAAAGACAATTACAATAACATCCTAAAAATAAACGATATGAAACGAATGATATTATTCTCATTGATGGCTTTGATGACCATAGCAGCTTTCGGTCGTAAGCACGTAGAGAATGCAACAGTTGTAGCTGACACTATTTTCTATGCAGAAAATATGAGCAATGTAACCAGTGCAGATCAGGCTAGTTATTACAGACTGCTGATGACTACTGGTTCAGGCCTTAACAAGAAGGACGTTTTCCAGGACTTCTATATGAACGGTAATCTCCGTGCTGAAGGTGGTTATAGCTTTATCGACCTCGGCAACGATCGCAATACTATCTTTAATGGTGAGGTTACTACCTATTATAAGAATGGTAAGGAGAAGTGGCATGGCAACTATGTCAATGGTAAGCGCGAAGGCTACTTCACACTCCAGCTCCGTGAAGGCGGTGTAGCTGTCGTTCAGTTCAAGAATGGCAAGTCTGTTCACGATTACTTCATGGTAACTTACAAGGACGGTTCTTCTGAGAAGAGAAATCTCTCTGAGTTGAAGCAGTTCATGTAATCAGAAATAAGCAACTATAGTTTTGTTACTTCATTGAATTAGAAGAAAATCTCTCTTATATAAATTAAAATTTTATGTTGATATGACCAATATGGGGATGGCTTCCGTGAGGAAGGTGCATCCCCTTTTTTTATGACCTATATTTACCAACAACAAGAAGAGGGTGAATCATAAACTTATGATTCACCCTCTTCTGATTATTCTTATTGATGTTGGATGACAGGTAGGATTAGAACGTTAAATCTACTTCTACCGGACAATGGTCGCTGCCCATGATTTCAGTATGGATTTTAGCTTCTGTAATCTGTTCCTTGATACGGTTGGAGACAAGGAAGTAGTCGATACGCCAACCGGCATTCTTCTCGCGCGCCTTGAAACGGTATGACCACCACGAATAGGTTACCTCATCCGGGTGGAGATAACGGAAACTGTCGGTAAAGCCATCGTTCAGAAGAACGGTCATCTTTTCTCGCTCCTCATCGGTGAAACCGGCATTTCGACGGTTGGTCTTCGGATTCTTGATATCTATCTCTTCGTGTGCTACATTCAGATCGCCGCAGATGACGACTGGTTTCTTGGCATCAAGAGATTTCAGAAACTTGCGGAAATCGTCTTCCCAGGTCATGCGATAATCCAGGCGCTTGAGTTCTGTCTGCGAATTTGGGGTGTAGCAGGTAACGAGATAGAACTGGTCATATTCCAGCGTGATGATTCTGCCTTCATGATCATGTTCCTCTACGCCCATGCCATAACTTACGTTTAATGGCTTGTGCTTGGTATAAATGGCTGTACCGGAGTATCCTTTTTTCTCAGCGTAGTTCCAATAACTCTGGTAGCCCTCAAACTGAAGGTCGAGCTGTCCCTCCTGCATCTTTGTTTCCTGCAGGCAGAAGAAGTCGGCATCGAGTTCCTTAAACTGGTTCTCGAAGTCCTTGCCTACGCAAGCGCGCAGGCCATTTACGTTCCAGGATATAAACTTCATTTTTGGTAATGTTGAATGTTGAATGTTGAATTGGGGAGGAGTGTTGAATGTTGAATGTTGAATGATGAGTTGATATGGCGTATGCCTAATTCAACATTCAACATTCAACATTCAACATTAAAAAATTAAATTCTCTTCGTTTCTCCTCTCAGCAGACTCATAAACTCCTGGCGGGTGTTCAGTGAATTGAAAACTCCGCTGTAGTCGCTTGTGGTGGTTATGGAATTCTGTTTCTCTACACCTCGCATCTGCATGCACATGTGCTTGGCTTCTATCACTACCATCACGCCCTGCGGATTCAATGTTTCCTGAATGCAGTCTTTAATCTGCTGGGTAAGACGCTCCTGTACCTGGAGACGATGGCTGTAGATATCTACCACACGAGCTATCTTGCTCAGACCGGTAATCTTGCCGTTCGGGATATAGGCTACATGCACCTTGCCATAGAAAGGAAGCATGTGGTGCTCGCACATCGAGAAGAAATCAATATCTTTCACGATGACCATCTGGTTGTATTTCTCTTCGAAGAGGGCATCGGTCAATACCTTGTGCGCGTCCTGTGTATAGCCACGAGTCAGTATCTGCATAGCCTTGGCTACTCGCATCGGTGTTTTTACAAGTCCTTCACGTTCAGGGTCTTCTCCCAAGAGCTTCAATACTTCTGTATAGTGTTCTGCGAGTTCGTCCAATCCCTCGCGAAATTCTGTTTCTGGATTCATCTTATTTAATTTATAATTGATTATTTATAATTAATAATTAGGCCTACGGTATCAATGCTGTAAACTATTAACTATTAATTGTTATCTGAAGTTTCGCAAGTTTTGCACCACACGCCCTGAAAGGGCAGAAGCTCCTAGCCCAGGGCATCGCCCTGGGTAATTACGGACGCATACCTGTCGCCCTGTAAGGGCAAAAGCTTTAAAACTCCAAGCAACACATAAAGCTTTTGCCCTTACAGGGCGCCTTGTTGATTGCTATGATACCCAGGGCGATGCCCTGGGCTAGGAGCTTTTGGGCCTTCAGCCCGTACTTAAACCACTTGCGAAACTTGAGTTGTTAACTATTAACTAGTACTGTACCGTAATCTGTCCCTTTACAAGGCATGCCTGTCTGTATCCCAGGGAACGAACCTTGGCAAGCATCTTCTGGGCTTCAGCTAAACTGCGGAAGTTGCCCATTCGGCAAATCCATCTTGGAGAGTAGAAATGAACATAAACCGGCTGCTCAGGGAAATGAACTTTCAGCTGATTGCCAGTCTGTTCTGCTTTCAGACGGTCGTTACGCGAATTGCCGCCAGCGAAAGCCTGTACTCTATATCCTGTAACCTTATAGCTCTTGCGCATCACTTTCTTGCGCATATCCACTACAGGTGTCTCTTTTTCTTCGTTTTTATTCTCTGCCTTTTGGGCATTGTTCACGTGGGCATTCTCTCGGGTTGCCTCATGATGCTGTGGCTCAGTCTTCTTCAGGGAATCAGGACCCTGCTTGTGCTGAGTTTCAGGCTCTTTTTCTTTTTTCTGTGGGGTAGTCTTAGTCTTGTCGTCTTGTGGAATCACTTGTTTGCCGTTTACCAGTTCATCAATCGCCTTACTTTGGTTCACGGTTACAACACCCTTTCCCGGTTCCTTCTTTTTGAGATGGTCCAGGTAGTTCTGCGCATTAGCTGTGAATGTTGAGCAGAGGATCATAATCAATAATGTGACGAATTGTTTCATGACTATTCCTTTTATGTTTGTCGTCTTGTTTTAAAACAGCACCTTATTCTTGGATCTCTATATATAATAAGGTGTAATGAAGAATGAAGGGATGCGCTTCACGAAGAAGGCATCCCTTCGGGAAATGTAATATCCTTATGAGATTACTTCTTCCAAGCGTCGATGATACCCTTGAAATCAGCAGCCTTCAAAGAAGCACCACCGATCAAACCACCGTCGATGTTTGGCTTAGCGAAGAGCTCAGGAGCGTTGCTAGCCTTGCAGCTACCACCGTAGAGGATTGATGTATCCTCAGCAGCCTCGTTGCCATACTTCTCTGCTACGATAGAGCGGATGTATGCCAACATCTCTTCAGCCTGGTCAGAAGTAGCAGTCTTACCTGTACCGATAGCCCAGATTGGCTCGTAAGCAAGGATGATGTTCTTCCAAGCGTCAGCGCTCAAGTGGAATACTGAACCTTCCAACTCAGCCTTTACTACCTCGTTCTGCTTCTCAGCCTCACGCTCCTCGAGAGTCTCACCGCAGCAGAAGATAACCTTCAAACCGTTAGCCAAAGCCAACTCTACCTTCTCCTTCAAGATCTCTGCTGTCTCGCCATAGTACTGACGACGCTCTGAGTGGCCGAGGATAACATACTGAGCACCTGTGCTCTTTACCATCTCAGCTGAAACCTCACCTGTGAAAGCACCCTTAGCCTTGTCTGCGCAGTTTTCTGCACCAAGGCCTACAATCTCTGAATCCAAAACCTGAGCTACAGAAGCCAAGTGGATAAATGGAGTACAGATTACTACGTCGCAGTTTGGTTTGTCTGCTACCAATGCCTCGTTAATCTCCTTAGCGAGAGCAACACCGTCCTGCAGGTTCATGTTCATTTTCCAGTTACCTGCTACAATTTTCTTTCTCATTTTTCTTTTCTTTTTAAAAGTTGATAATATTCTGTTCGAATTCTCTTTCTTTCTGATCCAGGCGCCCCAAGCCCAGAGCCGGTCGGCAATGGTGAGGAGTACCAGTGGAATGATGAACCAGGAGATGATGCCGGCTGTCTTCTTGGCGGCACTTACTTCCGGCATCTTGCCTATCTCGGTCTTCTCCAGTGGCTTGTCACCAATCTCTGCCATGTCAGGCAAATCGTTGTGGCTCCATTTCTGGATGATGGTTCCGTCCTTCAGCAGAAGAAGACCTGGGTTGCTGCGGATTATCGTCTTCAGCGTAGTCTCGTCTGTGACATAGAAGGGATATTCTGCTCCAGTTATGTCCTGCCAGTGCTTGATGGCTTTCTCCGTACTAGCCGTAAGGCAGAGAAAACGGTAGCCATGGTCGTTGGCATATTCGTAAATCTCATCGATATTGCCGAAGTTGCTGTCGTCGGCAAATTCCAGATGTGGCGAAACCAGGAGGAAGGTGTAGCCTTTATCGTGAATCACTTCCTGGGTGATGTCTTCTCCCGTCTTGGCATCAGCTATGCTGAAGTCGTGGATTGGAGGTACGTATCCTTCTTCGGTCTGAACCGTCTTGCTGTCGATGAAAGTCCAGGTGGAGTCGGGATAGTTGTCTAATGTAAACTCCTTCCGCTCTCCGTTCTTCTCCAGGATGAAGGTGGTATCAAACTTGGGTTGCTTGGCTCCTTTCGGAATCTCCATGCCCTTGGCGATGTTGACACCTATATGATAAGGACGGAAGTCGAATTGCGGCAGATACCACAGACTCCAGATGCTCATCACGATGGAGAAGAGGAAGGTGTAGTTGATCACCACCCACTGGGTCTGTTTCGAGATGAGTCTCTGCATCTCCAGCGGCTTTCTCCAAAGCAGGACGGCGAATATCAGGAGGATGATGTTCTTGATGAATGTCTCCATATTGGTGAGCACTACGGCATCACCGAAGCATCCGCAATCCTTTACTGGGTCTGCGATAACGATCCACAGGGTAATCAGCGTCATCACGCTCATCACGGCAAGGGTGATCTTGCTCATCAGTCTCCGTCGGATGGCGAAGAGGAGGAAGATACCGATGGCAAACTCTGCAGTGGCTAGTAATACCGACATCACGAGGGTGCTCCAGTCGGGGAACATCCAGTCGATGTGCAGCGCCTCCAGATAGTCGGTTATCTTGTATTGCGTGCCTAATGGGTCAATTCCCTTTACAAATCCTGAGAAAATGAAGGTTATAGCCATCAGCAGTCGCCCGATATTGACCGCTATCTTTGTTAATATGTGAGTTGCCTTATTCTTCATCATTTTATATTTTACTTCTCGCTCATTTTGATGGCACCGAAGACGGCATAGTTGATGATGTCCATATAGTTGGCATCAATACCTTCAGAAACGAGGGTAGCGCCTGCGATGTCTTCAATTTCCTTTACGCGCTGAATCTTGGTCAGGATGAAGTCTGTATAACTGCTGACTCTCATCGAGCGCCATGCTTCATCATAGTCATGGTTCTTCCTGAGCATCAGTTCCAGTGCCTCCTTTGCATGGAGGTCGTATAGTTTCATAGCCTCTTCGGGTGTCATATCCACTTCATCCACGAAAGGCTTTTCGAGCTGGATGAGTCCTATGATACCATAATTGATAAGGGCAATGAACTCCGGACGGATACCTTCGCCAACCAGAGATTCTTTCTTGATTTCGAGCGAGCGGATGCGCTTCGCCTTGATATAGAGCTGGTCTGTCAGAGAAGAAGGGCGCAAGATTCTCCAAGAGGCTCCATAATCATGAAGCTTCTTCTCAAATAATGTCCTGCATTCACTCATGACATCCTTAAACTGCTGTTCTGTTTTCAATAAATCTGCCATAATAATTTCGAAATTCGGTGCAAATTTACGCATTTATTATGAAATAGCCAAATAATTATTTTGTTTTTCGCTTATATTGCTGTAACTTTTGATAAGTTACGCTGCATCTCAACAATAAAAACAAAAAAAACCTTTTTTTATTTTGTATTGTCTTCGATTTGCAGTAACTTTGCACCCCGAAAGTAAAAAGAGTATGAGAAATTTGACCAATGCCGAACTGGCACAGATACTGGATAAGGATATATTTCATAAGATTTCAGAGGCAGCAGATGGGTTGTCTGTGGAGTGTTATGTAGTAGGTGGATATGTGCGTGACCTCTTCCTGGAGCGACCTTCCAATGATATTGATGTCGTTGTGGTTGGTAGCGGTATAGAGGTAGCTTCTGCCTTGAAGAAGATGCTCGGAAGAAAGGC
The DNA here is from genome assembly GCF_026015625.1 of Segatella copri. Taxonomy (NCBI): domain Bacteria; kingdom Pseudomonadati; phylum Bacteroidota; class Bacteroidia; order Bacteroidales; family Prevotellaceae; genus Segatella; species Segatella copri. The sequence goes on from NZ_JAPDVG010000001.1 coordinate 3,695,438, forward strand.
GCATCTCTCTGTGTTCCGTAATTTCGGAACAGCACAAGTGAAGTATCAGGATACTGAAGTGGAGTTTGTCGGCGCCCGTAAGGAGAGCTATCAGCGCGATTCCAGAAAGCCTATTGTGGAAGATGGAACGCTGGAGGATGACCAGAACCGCCGCGACTTTACCATCAATGCGATGGCTATCTGCCTGAACAAAGACCGTTTTGGAGAACTCGTAGATCCTTTTGATGGTGTCTACGATATGGAAGATGGCATTATTGCCACTCCGCTCGACCCGGATATCACTTTTTCTGATGACCCGCTGCGTATGATGCGTTGCGTGCGTTTCGCTACCCAACTCAATTTCCAGATAGAGGAGGAGACCTATGATGCGCTCTCCCGCAATGCCGAGCGCCTGAAGATTATCAGTGCTGAGCGAATCTGCGACGAGATGAACAAGATTATGCTCTCCAAGCACCCAAGTAGCGGTTTCTATTACCTGAAAGATACAGGTCTGCTCGATCTCATTCTGCCAGAACTGGTTGCGATGGACAAGGTGGAAACCCGTAACGGCAGGGCACATAAGAATAATTACGACCATACGATGGAGGTGCTCGAGAATGTGTGCAAGCATTCAGATAACCTCTGGCTCCGCTGGGCTGCTCTCTTCCACGACATCGGTAAACCGAAGAGCAAGCGCTGGGACAACAATATCGGCTGGACATTCCACAGTCATAATATAATAGGTGCAAAGATGATTCCGGGTATCTTCCGCCGTATGAAACTTCCGATGGATGCGAAGATGAAGTATGTGCAGAAGCTGGTAGAACTCCACATGCGTCCGATTGTGATTGCTGATGAGGAGGTTACCGACAGTGCCGTTCGCCGCCTGCTGAATGATGCCGGCGATGACATCAACGACCTGATGACGCTCTGCGAGGCTGATATTACCAGTAAGAACCAGGTGCGCAAGCAGCGTTTTCTGGATAATTTCAAGATGGTGCGCGAGAAACTGGTTGATCTGCAGGAACGTGATTATAAGCGACTTCTCCAGCCATGCATCGATGGTAATGAGATTATGGAGATGTTCCATCTTACCCCTTGCCGCGAGGTAGGCACCCTGAAGCAGTATCTCAAGGATGCTGTATTGGATAATAAGGTGGCTAATGAGCGTGAACCGTTGATGGAACTTCTGATGAAGAAGGCTCAGGAGATGGGATTGGTAAATGCAGAAAACTCAAAATAGAGAATAATTTTTGTTAAATAACGGCTCCTAGCGAGCCGTTATTCATTTATTATTAGTACTTTTGCACCGCTTTTAAAACTTAAAGGCGCATAAAAGTTTTCGTTAGAGGACGGAAAGAACTTTTGAATAAGAGAAGATAAAAGATTAAATAATAAATTTATAATATAAAAATAGGTATGAAAATTAAAAGCGTTTTGTTTGTTGCAGCAGTTTGTGTTCTTGCTGCGTTGACATCATGTGGTGGAAGTAAGAAGGGCGGTCTGCCTGACTTCAGCGATGATGAGTTCGCTGTGGCTACTATCGGTACTTCCAGCGCCGCATTGCAGACTACCTATCCTGCTACCATCAAGGGTATCCAGGATGTAGAGGTACGTCCTAAGGTTTCTGGTTTTATCACTAAGGTTTTTGTACACGAGGGACAGACTGTATCAGCAGGTCAGGCTTTGTTCTCTATTGATAGCGAGACCTATCAGGCTGCTGTCCGTTCTGCAGCTGCCGCTGTAAATACAGCTAAGGCACAGGCTAATACAGCCAAGTTGACCTATCAGAACAATAAGAAATTGTATGATAGCAAGATTATCGGTGAATTTGAACTCTCTACAGCAGCTAACAGCTATGCAACAGCTAAGGCTCAGGTAGCTCAGGCAGAGGCAGCATTGGCTTCAGCCCGCGAGCAGTTGGCTTGGTGTACCGTTACCAGCCCTTCTGCAGGTGTAGTAGGTAGCCTTCCTTTCAAGGTGGGTGCTCTGGTAAGTGCTTCTGGTCAGGCTCTTACTACCGTTTCCAATATCAGCACTATGGAGGTGTTCTTCTCACTCTCTGAGTCTCAGATCTTGAGCATGTCTAAGACCAATGGTAGTATTCAGGCAGCCATCGCAGCGTTCCCAGCTGTCAAGTTGCAGTTGGCAGACGGTTCTATCTATAATCACCCGGGTAAGGTGGTTAAGATGAGTGGTGTCATCGATGCTACTTCCGGTTCTATCTCTCTCATCGCTCACTTCGCTAACCCTGAGAAGTTGCTGAAGAGTGGTGGTGCAGGTTCTATCGTGGTTCCTAACGATCATAACAGCGCTATCGTTATCCCTCAGGAGGCTTGCTCTCAGGTTCAGGATAAGATCTTCGTTTACATCGTAACCAAGGATAACAAGGTGAAGTATTCTGAGATCAAGGTCAATCCACAGGATGATGGCAAGAACTATATCGTAACTGCAGGTCTTCATGTAGGCGATCGTATTGTTTTAAAGGGTATTACCAAGTTGACCGATGGTCAGCAGATCAAGCCTATCACTCTGGAGCGTTACAATCAGAAGATTGCTGAGGCTGCCAAGTTGGCTGAGTCTCAGGATAACGCTCATGCCTTCGCTACTGCTATGGGCGGAAAGAAGTAATATATAATAAGGTATAAAGAAAAATAGTAAATTATGTCATTTACAAACTTTATAAAGCGCCCGGTACTTTCGACGGTGGTTTCCATCTTCTTCGTCTTGCTGGGTATTATCGGCTTGGTATCGCTGCCTATCGAGCAGTATCCGAATATCGCGCCGCCTACCATCACGGTAACTGCTACCTATACGGGTGCAGATGCCCAGACGGTGTTGAACTCTGTCGTTGCTCCGCTGGAGGAGAGTATCAACGGTGTGGAGAACATGACTTATATGACCTCTTCTGCGTCTAACTCTGGTTTTGCTCAGATCACCGTTTACTTCAAGCAGGGTTCTGACCCTGATATGGCTGCGGTCAACGTACAGAACCGTGTGTCTCAGGCGCAGTCTCTGCTGCCTGCCGAGGTTACCAAGGTGGGTGTCACTGTAGCCAAGCGTCAGAGTTCTAACGTTATCATGTTCGCTCTGACTACAGACGATGGCCGTTACGACGACCAGTTTGTTACCAACTACGCCCTGATCAACGTCATTCCTCAGTTGAAACGTATCAGTGGTGTGGGTGATGTGCAGAGCCCTTCTACCCGTAACTACTCTATGCGTATCTGGTTGAAGCCAGAGAAGATGAAGGAGTTCGGACTGGTTCCTTCTGATGTTTCTCAGGCTTTGGCAGAGCAGAATATCGAGGCTGCCCCTGGTAGCTTTGGTGAGAGCTCTGATATGCAGTATGAATATACCTTGCGTTACAAGGGTCGTTTGAAGACTCCAATGGAGTATGAGAATATCCTCATCAAGAGTAATACTTCCGGTCAGACTCTCCGTCTGGGCGAAATTGCCAAGGTTGAGTTGGGTGGTTTGCAGTACAACGTTAACCTGCTCAATGATGGTCAGCCTGCCGTGCTGGGTATGGTTCAGCAGATTGCCGGTTCCAACGCTACCCAGATTGCCAGCGACGTAAAGAAATCGCTTGATGAACTGGAGAAGAGTTATCCTCCTGGGTTGAAGAATGTCATCCTGATGGATGTTACTGAGTTCTTGTTCGCATCTATCGAGGAGGTTATCTTCACCTTGATCATCACCCTGGTACTGGTGTTTATCGTAGTGTATATCTTCTTGCAGGACTTCCGTTCTACGCTGATTCCTATGATTGCCGTGCCTGTGGCTCTGGTCGGTACGTTCCTCTTCCTTTGGATCTTCGGATTCTCCATCAACCTGCTTACGCTGTCAGCCTTGCTGCTTGCTATTGCGATTGTGGTCGATGATGCCATTGTGGTGGTCGAGGCGGTTCACGCCAAGCTCGACCAGGGTTACAAGAGTGCCCTTACTGCAGCTATCGATGCGATGAACGAAATTTCCAGCGCCATCATCTCTATTACATTGGTGATGTCTGCCGTGTTCGTTCCTGTATCATTCATCGGTGGTACTTCCGGTTACTTCTACCGTGAGTTCGGTGTAACCATGGCGGTATCTATCGTTATTTCGGCTATCAATGCGTTGACTTTGTCTCCTGCACTCTGTGCCGTGTTGCTGAAGCCACATGAGGAGGGTCACGAGAAGAAGATGTCTTTCATCGACCGATTCCACGCTGGATTCAACTATCAGTTTGATAAGATTACCAATAAGTATAAGGGTGGTGTCAAGTGGGTTATCAACCACGGCATCATCGCTGGTAGCCTCGTGGCTGTCAGTATCGTAGGTCTGGTTGCCCTGATGGGTACTACCAAGACGGGTCTGGTGCCTGATGAGGATACCGGTACTATCTTCGCTTGTATCTCTACAGCTCCTGGTACTTCTCAGGAACGTACAGCAGAGGTCGTTAAGCAGGTAGATAAGATGCTGGCTAGCAACCCAGCCATCGCAACCCGTAACGCCATCATGGGTTATAGCTTTATCGGTGGTACCGGTTCTAACCAGGGTACCATCATCGTGAAGCTGAAGCCATTCGAGGAGCGTCCGGGTGGATTCTTCCACCGTATCAAGGAGGCTTGTACCGGTGGCGGTATCGAGGCGCTGTTTGTCAACCCTATGGAGTATACCTCTGTATTGGGTATGATCTACAAGCAGACTGCTACGATTAAGGATGCACAGGTTCTTGCTTTCGCTCCACCTATGATTTCCGGTTTCTCTATGCAGAATGGTATCACCATGACCATGCAGGATAAGACCGGTGGTGACTTGAATAAGTTCTTTGATAATGTGAAGAAGTTCCTGGCTGAGTTGAACAAGCGTCCTGAGATTCAGACCGCCCAGACTCAGTATAACCCTAACTATCCACAGTATATGGTAGATGTAGATGTTGCCAAGACCAAGCAGGCTGGCATCTCTCCATCAACAGTATTGTCTGTCATGCAGGGTTATCTCGGTGGTCTCTACGCATCTAACTTCAATGCCTACGGTAAGCTCTACCGTGTCATGATTCAGGCTGGACCTGAGAGTCGTATGCGTCCAGACGATCTGAGCAAGATTTATGTACGTTGTGCTGATGGCACCATGTCTCCTGTAAGCGAGTTCGTGAACTTGAAGAAGGTTTATGGTCCAGCTAACATCACCCGATTCAACCTGTTTACCTCTATGGATGTATCTGTAACTCCTAACAGCGGTTACTCTACCGGTGACGGTATGAAGGCGATTGCTGAGGTTGCCAAGGAGACATTGCCAGAGGGTTACGGCTATGAGTATTCTGGTTTGACCCGTTCTGAGGCTGAATCAAGCAACTCTACAGGTTTGATCTTCGCACTCTGTATCGTATTCGTTTACCTCATCTTGAGTGCCCAGTACGAGAGTTACATCTTGCCATTGTCTGTAGTATTGTCTATCCCATTCGGTTTGGCTGGTGCATTTATCTTCACTAACCTCTTCGGTCACTCTAACGATATCTACATGCAGATTTCGTTGATTATGTTGATCGGTCTGTTGGCTAAGAACGCCATCCTTATCGTACAGTTCGCCCTCGAGCGTCGTCGTACGGGTATGGCTATCAAGTACTCAGCTATCCTGGGTGCCGGTGCCCGTCTCCGTCCTATCCTGATGACCTCTCTGGCGATGGTTATCGGTCTGTTGCCTCTGATGTTCGCATCAGGTGTAGGTAAGAATGGTAACCAGACCCTGGGTGCTGCCGCCGTAGGTGGTATGTTGCTCGGTACAATCTGCCAGATCTTCGTGGTTCCTGCTCTCTTCGCAGTCTTCCAGTGGTTGCAGGAGAAGTTGACCCCAATGAAGTTCGAGGACGAGATGAACGAGGAGGTAGCTGCCGAATTGGAGCAGTATGCCAACGCCGCTCACGAAATGAAGGGTATCGAGAAGAAGTAATAACGCAATGTAACTTCAAAGGAAACAATGAAAAAGAATTTAAATATCATCATATTGGGTCTCGCAGCGCTCTCCCTGAGCAGCTGCAAGACACTTTACGGAAAGTATGAGCGTCCGGATGTGAAGACCAGCGGTATCGTTCGCGATGTAGCTTCTGATACAGATACATTGGCTGTAAAGGATACTACTACCTTCGCCAATATCCCTTGGCGCAGTGTCTTTACCGATCCTCAGCTCCAGTCAATCATTGAGAAGGGATTGAACAACAATGTCAACCTCCTCAATGCGGCTTTGAACGTGAAGATAGCAGAAGAGCAGCTGAAGTGTGCCAAGTTGGCATTCGTGCCTTCTCTGGCTTTCACTCCTCAGGGAACCATCGCTTCCTGGGATGGTCAGGCTGCCACCAAGACTTACACGATGCCTGTTACAGCCAGCTGGATGGTAGACCTCTTCGGCAACCTGCTCTCTCAGAAGCGCAGTGCCCAGATGGCGCTGCTCCAGTTGCAGGATTATCAGGTATCTGTCAAGACCAACCTCATCGCCAACATCGCCAACATGTATTATACTCTGTTGATGCTTGACAAGCAGGTGGAGTTGGTTAACAATATGGAAGGATTGACCAAGGATACTTGGGAGACTATGCAGAAGATGCACGATCTCAGATTGGGTTACCGTACACCAGCCATCCAGTCAGCTGAGTCTAACTACTATTCTGTGTTGACCCAGAAGACCGATCTGTTGCGCCAGATTCGTGAGACAGAGAACTCTCTGAGTCTGCTCATCGGCGACCAGGCACATAGCATCGCCCGTGGCAAGTTGGATAACCAGAGTCTTCCTTCTAATTTCTCAACCGGTGTAGGCATCCAGTTGCTCAACAACCGTGCTGATGTCCACGCAGCCGAGATGAATCTTGCCCAGTGCTTCTATGGTGTAGAGACCGCCCGCAGCAAGTTCTATCCATCTATCACCATTTCCGGTACAGGTGCCTTCACCAATTCAGGTGGTATGGGCATCGTGAACCCAGGTAAGTGGTTGCTCTCAGCTGTAGGTTCTCTTACCCAGCCAATTTTCCAGAACGGCCGTATCATAGCCGGTTTAAAGGTGGCTAAGATGCAGTATGAGCAGGCTTACAACACCTGGCAGAATACCGTGCTGAAGGCTGGTAGCGAGGTGAGCAATGCGCTTGTTCTCTACAACTACTCTGATGAGAAGAGCAAGATAGAGCAGAAGCGAATAGAAGTGCTCGAGAAGAATGTAGAATCTACCAAGGAATTGATGGGTATTGCAGGCAGCTCTTACCTTGAAATCATCCAGGCACAGTCTTCACTCCTCAACGTACAGCTTTCTAAGGTAGCTGATGACTTCTACAAGATGCAGGCAGTAGTAAATCTCTACTATGCATTGGGTGGAGGAGCTAAGTAGTTTATAGTTAATAATTAATAGTTTATAGTTATGGCTAGTATAATAAGTCCAAAGGCAGAGGTTTCTCCAAAGGCTAAGATTGGAGACAACTGCAAGATATATCCATTCGCCTATATTGAGGACGATGTGGTCATCGGCGACAACTGTACCATCTATCCATTCGTGAGCATTATGAACGGTACTCGCATGGGTAATAATAATAAGGTGTTCCAGGCAGCCGTTATCGCTGCGCTCCCACAGGACTTCCACTTTACAGGTGAGGAGAGTGAGGTAGTCATCGGCGATAACAATACCATCCGTGAGAACGTGGTTATCAACCGTGGTACCCATAAGGGCGGCAAGACCGTTCTGGGCAACAACAACTTCCTGATGGAAGGTGCCCATGTCTCTCACGATACCGTAATCGGCAACGGTTGCGTATTCGGTTATGGTACCAAGATTGCGGGCGACTGTGTGATTGGTAACGGTGTCATCTACTCAACATCTGTAGTAGAGAACGCCAAGACTAGAGTAGGCGACTTGGCGATGATTCAGGCAGGTACTGCCTTCTCTAAGGATATTCCTCCTTATATCATTGCCGGTGGAAAGCCTGTGAAGTATGCAGGTCCTAACACCATCATCATGGAAGCAGCTGAGCTTACCGAGAAGGTTCGCAAGCATATTGCTAATGCCTACCGACTGGTATTCCATGGTCAGACATCCCTCTTCGATGCCATTAACCAGATCAAGGATCAGGTGCCAGATGGACCGGAGATTCAGAACATCATCCAGTTCCTGGAGAGTTCAGAGAAGGGTGTCATCACTAAGATGTAAAGATTGTGTAGATGTTGGGATTTTTTCATCCCTAATATTGTATTTGTAAATTAGTAAATTCAAGTCATACCTATTTGAATTTTACTTATTATGTGAAGGGCTGGCCGTGAGGTTGGCCCTTTTCTTTTTCAATTGAACTTAACTTTTACCTGTGGTTCGATTAATTAATTGAATAAATGTAAATAAATGCTATTTTATTTTGTAATCTCTTCGTTTATGCGTATCTTTGCAGACAATTTGGGTTATTGTGCCCTTTTGGTTTTAAGTTAGTAAAGATTTTTAAAAATGAGAAAGAAACAATATAAGCCTAGCAATCATCGTGGATTGCAGGTCATTACTTTGTGTATCAGTACCGCTATGGTGCTCATTTTGTTGGGGTTAGTTATCTTCTCTGTCCTCATGGGACGTAATCTCTCTTCCTATGTGAAGGAGAATCTCGTGGTACAGGTAATGCTCGAACAGGATATGACTAACCCGGAGGGATTGCAGATGTGTAAACGCCTGAATGCAAGACCTTATGTCAATACGCTGACTTATATCACCAAGGAAGAGGCACTGAAAGAAGCTACCCGCGATTTGGGTGCCGACCCGAGCGAGTTTGCCGGTGTCAATCCTTTCCAGCCTTCCATAGAGATTACGACGAAGGCAGATTACGCGAACAATGATTCATTGAAGTGGATTGCCAAGGAACTGAAGGCATATCCACGTGTTACCGAGGTTACTTATCAGCACGACCTGATAGAACAGGTGAACAATTCGTTGGCAAAGATCAGTATCGGATTGCTGATAGTAGCAGCCCTGCTCACCTTCATCTCGTTCTCGCTGATTAACAATACGGTGCGTCTGGGCATCTATGCCCGCCGTTTCTCCATCCATACGATGAAACTGGTAGGTGCATCCTGGGGCTTTATCCGCCGTCCGTTCCTGCGCAAGGCTATGCTTGTGGGCGTTGTTTCAGCCCTGCTGGCAGATGGTTTTCTGGGCGGTTGTCTCTATGTATGGTCGCTCCACGAACCTGAGTTGATGAACGTTTTGGGCTGGCAGGAACTTGCCATCACCGGTGGCTCCGTCTTCCTCTTCGGTATCATCATCACCGCCTTCTGCGCCTGCATCTCAGTCAATAAGTTCCTGAAGATGAAGGCGGGAGACTTGTATAAAATATAAGGGAAGAGTTAAGAGTGAAGAGTGAAGAATTCTCTTGCTTTATTAAACATTAAACATTACACATTAAACATTAAAAATAATGGATAAGAAGAATTTAGCATTCGACAAGATGAACTTTATCTTGTTAGGCATCGGAATGGCGATTATCATCATCGGTTTTCTGCTGATGAGTGGCGCCGGTTCTAACGAGCATACCTTCGATACTGATATTTTCAGTACCCGTCGCATCGTTGTAGCACCAACTGTAACATTGATAGGTTTCCTTTCAATCATCTATGCGGTGATTCACAAACCGAAAGACAATGAATAATTTATAATTAATATACATATTATTATTAGATGGATTTTATTCAGACTATCATTATCTCTATCGTAGAGGGACTGACCGAGTTCTTGCCTGTATCCAGTACGGGTCACATGATTATAGTAGAAAATTTGCTGGGTGTAGATATCCAGGATAAGTTTGTCAACGCCTTTACTGTCATCATCCAGTTTGGCGCCATCCTTTCTGTCATCTGTCTGTATTGGAAGAGATTCTTCTATCCAGAGGCTGTGAAGACCGGTGAGAAGACCTATTGGAAGGCGATGTTCGATTTCTATGCCCGTCTGCTTGTAGGTACCGTGCCTGCCGTGGTATTGGGTCTTGCCTTCAATGATTTCATCGAGTCAAACCTTGGCAATGTACAACTGGTGGGCTGGATGCTTGTCATCGGCGGTATTTTCATGCTCTTCTGCGATAAGATATTCAATAAAGGCAGCGAACAGACCAAGCTTACTTACAAGCGTGCCCTGATTATCGGTTTCATCCAGTGCATAGCGATGATTCCTGGTGTATCGCGCTCCATGTCAACCATCGTGGGTGGTATGTCCCAGCGTCTTACCCGCAAGGCAGCAGCCGAGTTCTCATTCTTCCTGGCAGTGCCAACCATGTTTGGCGCCACCTGTCTCGAGGTTTATAAGCTCATCAGCCATGGCGGCGGCTCATTGCTCACCCAGGGCAACAACCTGTTCACATTGATATTAGGCTCAGTGGTAGCATTCATCGTTGCCATTCTCGCCATCAAGTTTTTCATCAATTATGTCACCAAGTACGGTTTTGCAGCTTTCGGCTGGTACCGTATCGTAGTAGGACTTATCATTATCATCTGCGGCCTATGCGGTGTAGATATGCAGATGGTTGACTAAACATAAACTATGGATTTCAGAAAAGGAGAAATTATTGCCATCGACAAGCCTTATCGCATGTCGAGTTTCGGAGCCCTGGCACATGTTCGCTATCTGCTCAGCAAGAAGCTCGGTTTTAAGGTGAAGATAGGACATGCCGGTACGCTCGATCCCCTTGCCACTGGCGTGCTGGTGCTCTGCACCGGTAAATGTACCAAGCAGATAGAACAGCTGCAGACCCATACCAAGGAGTATACAGCTACCCTGCAGCTCGGTGCTACTACCGCCAGCTACGATAAGGAACACAGCGTGAATCACACCTATCCTACGAAGCATATCACCCGCCAGCTGGTGGAGGAAACGCTTAAGCAGTTTGTGGGCGAGATTCAGCAGGTTCCGCCTACCTACAGCGCCGTAAAGGTGAATGGCGACCGCTCTTATGCCTTGCGCCGGGCAGGCGAAGAGGTTCAGCTCAAGCCGAAGACCGTGCGTGTAGACGAGATAGAACTCACCGATTATAACGATGAGGAGAAGACCGCCAGCATCCGTGTGGTTTGCGGCAAAGGCACTTACATCCGCTCCCTCGCCCGTGATATCGGCAGGGCTCTCGATAGTGGCGCCTACCTTACCGCCCTCCGCCGTACCAAGGCAGGAAGTTTCGCAGTAGAAAACTGCATCAGTTTTGAACATTTCCAGGAATGGCTTGATGAGCAGCCTCTCGAAGACAGCCTTCAGCCATCCAAGTAATAAAAAATATAACATGAAGCTATCACAATTTAACTTTAAGTTGCCAAAAGATCAGGTGGCACTTTATCCGCATAAGGCAAAGCACGTGGTAAAAACGGCTAGTGGTGAACGTACATTCGAGATTACTCGCCGCGATGAGTCCCGACTCATGGTTCTCCACAAGAAGTCAGAAACCATCGAGATGTACAAGAAAGATGAAAACGGCAAGGATATGGTTGATGCCGATGGCAATCCAGTATTCCTGCAGTTCAAGGATATCGTGAATTACTTCGAAGAGGGCGATACCTTCATCTTCAACAATACCAAGGTTTTCCCAGCCCGTCTTTATGGTACCAAGGAGAAGACCGATGCCAAGATTGAGGTGTTCCTGCTCCGTGAGCTCAATCCTGAGATGCGCCTTTGGGACGTATTGGTTGAGCCTGCCCGCAAGATCCGTATCGGCAACAAGCTTTTCTTCGATGATGTCAACGAGATGGTTGCCGAGGTTATCGACAATACCACCAGCCGTGGCCGTACCCTCCGTTTCCTCTATGATGAGGATGGCAATCATGATGTCTTCAAGCGTTCGCTCTTCGCTCTGGGCGAGGCTCCGCTTCCTCGTTACGTTATCGATGCACGTGAGGATCATCACGCTACAGAGGATGATATGGACGATTTCCAGTGTGTTTTCGCTGAGGTAGAGGGTGCTGTTACTGCTCCTGCTACCGGTCTTCACTTCTCACGCGAGCTGATGAAGCGTATGGAAATCAACGGTATCAACGAGGCTTATATCACCCTGCATTGCGGTTTGGGCAACTTCCACGATATTGAGGTGGAGGACCTTACCAAGCACAAGATGGATTCTGAGCAGATGATGATCAGCCAGGAGGCATGCGATCTGGTTAACAAGACCAAGCTTGCCGGCCATCGCGTCTGCGCTATCGGTACCAGTGTGATGAAGGCAACAGAAACGGCTGTAGGTACCGATGGTATGATGAAGGCTTTCGATGGATGGACCAACAAGTTCATCTTCCCTCCATACGATTTCGGTCTTGCTGACTGTGCCGTAGCCAATTTCTATCATCCGGAGTCAACCCTGATGATGAGTACTGCAGCCTTTGGCGGTTACGACCTGGTTTACGAGGCATACAAGATGGCTGTGAAGAATGGCTATATGTTTGGCTGCTATGGTGATTCTTTGTTGATGCTTCCAGATTAACAGTGGTATAAACAGTTTTTATACACATAGAAGTTGTTGATATTCTGGGTTTTAGCTTAGTTATCCACAATTTTATAAAAGTGTGAATAAGTATGTATCAGGTATATTTAAGTCTCGGTACGAATTTGGGCAACCGAAAGCGCAACATTCGCGAGGTAATAGAAAAGATAGGAGAGCAGATTGGTGTGGTAGAGCGCCAGTCTGCTCTTTACGAAACCAAGCCTTGGGGTTATTCATCTCCCAACGACTATATCAATGCCTGTGTGTTGGTTCTCACCACGATGGCTCCGCGCCAGGTGTTGGAGGCTACGCAGCGCATAGAGCGCGAAATGGGGCGCACCATGAAGTCGGTGGATGGCGAATACCAGGACCGCATCATCGACATTGATATCCTGATGATAGATGACTTGGTGATAGATGAGCCCGATTTCAAGGTTCCCCATCCGTTGATGGAGGAGCGTGATTTCGTGATGAAACCGCTGAAGGAGATACTTAAGTAATTTAATTTTAGTAAGTATACAAAAACGGGCTAGGAGCTTTTTCGCTCCTAGCCCGTTTTCTGTTTCTTATCTTTCTGCATTCCTGCTGCGTTCTTTCATCCAGGCAGATGGCGTAACACCTTCTGGTTTGGCAAAGACGCTCGAAAAGTAGGGCAGCGAGGAGAAACCTACGTTGTAGGCGATATCCTTCAGCTTGGCATCAGGATGCTCGCTCATCATTTTCTTGGCTTCTTCCAGGCGCAGACTCGCTATCCAACTGCTGAAGTTCATGCCGAATTCTTCCTTGATGAATGAGGAGAGGTAGGTTTTGTTGGTATACAGCCTGGTGGCAAGATCATCTATCGTGAACTGGTCCTTCAGATACGATTTCTCCTGAATCCATTCCGTTACTCTAGGGCGCAGCGTTTCGATGTAGGCTTTCTTCGGGCTGGCTTCTCCGCTCTTTTCTTCTTCCGTCTTATCGCAGTCTGCCTTCATCAGCGTCTCGTATTCAGAGGCATAGTTGATGATGTTTACCAGAATATAGAGGTTCATGCCCACCACATAGAATTGCACCAGCCAGTTGAATAGGGCACCCGTACGGATAGATATCACGCCCAGTATCAGCATGCCGTAGAAGAGCCAGTGGCTCACCTTGAGCCATCTGATGAAATGGCTCTTCTCGTTCGAGAAGTAGTTTTCGAAGAGGGCGTTGCTTCTCAGATAGCACTTGTTGAAGTAGTAGATATGCCCTATGAGCATCTCCAGCAGTCCTATCAGGGCGATAAGCAGCAGGGGTATCTGGTATGCCTTCAGCGCATCTGTCATGGCGATAAGGGCGAAGAAAGCCGTCATTGTGAACTTTACGGCTATCGTCCTGCAGCGCTTCCGGGAGATATAATGAGGGTCGAGCAGACTGCTGAGCGAGAAGCTGAAGCAGATGCCCATCAGATAGAAGAGGATGATGTCGAAACAGGGAACCCAGTTGTTATATTCCGTCCAGCTTCCTGTAAATGAAGCTATCCAGATCCATATATTCAGGCTGATGAGCATCATTCCGCCTGCCATCAGTCTTTTAGATCTGCGGAAAGTTTTGTAAACGGCCGTATCAGGTGTCTGGTAGAGCAACAGGATGGTTGCCAGCGTCAGATAGATGATGCTGGTTATGGTTACAAGTTCTACAAAGTGCTGTTCTAAGAAATGAATCATATTCTTTTTTTATTTATGAGTAAGCAAGAAAAATCCCATCGCTCTTGCGAACGATGGGATTCTGTTCTGTTAAGCAATGTGTCTGCCTAAGCTGATTACTTACGAAGACCGAGGGCCTTGATGATAGCACGATAGCGATTGATGTCGCGATCATACAAGTAATCGAGCAATGCACGACGCTTTCCTACAAGCTGTGTCAACGCACGTGTTGTAGTATAATCTTTACGGTTCTTCTTAACATGTTCCGTCAAATGAGCAATACGGTATGAGAACAATGCTATCTGGCTCTCAGCAGAACCAGTATCAGAGTTAGACTTTCCGTACTTGCTAAAGATCTCTTCTTTTTTTGCTTTGTCTAAATACATAGCTGTAAAAACTTAATTTAATAAAATATGAATATGTTTAATTTTGTGCATCTGATGACCTTCCTCACGGCGGTTTCATTAAAAATGCGGTGCAAAGATACAACTTTTTGCCGAATTATGCAAACATTTCGGGATTTTTTTGTAATTTTGCACCCAAATTTAAGTATTTAAGGTAAAAATTAAAATGCAAGACATTAGAAACATTGCAGTTATTGCACACGTTGACCATGGTAAGACTACATTGGTTGACAAGATGATGCTCGCCGGTAAGCTGTTCCGCGACGGCCAGGATAACAGCGGCGAAGTGCTCGATTCCAACGACTTGGAGCGCGAGCGTGGTATAACCATTCTCTCAAAGAATGTATCTATCAACTGGAAAGGTACTAAGATTAATATCCTCGATACTCCTGGACACTCTGACTTCGGTGGTGAGGTTGAGCGCGTGCTCAACATGGCAGACGGATGCCTCCTCCTCGTCGATGCTTTCGAGGGTCCAATGCCTCAGACCCGTTTCGTGCTCCAGAAGGCATTGCAGCTCGGACTGAAGCCTATCGTTGTTGTTAATAAGGTAGATAAGCCTAACTGTCGCCCTGAAGAGGTGTACGAGATGGTGTTCGACCTGATGTGCGACCTCGATGCTACAGAAGACCAGCTCGACTTCCCAGTAGTTTACGGTTCTGCCAAGAACGGCTGGATGGGCGAGGACTATAATCATCCAACAGACAATATCGATTATCTGCTCGATAAGATTATTGAGGTTATCCCAGCTCCTAAGCAGCTCGAGGGTACTCCACAGCTCCTTATCACATCTCTCGATTACAGCTCTTATACTGGTCGTATCGCCGTAGGTCGTGTTCACCGTGGTACATTGAAGGACGGCATGAACGTTACTATCTGCCACCGCGACGGTACCCAGGAGAAGACCAAGATTAAGGAACTCCACACCTTCGAGGGTATGGGCCACAAGAAGACCGATCATGTAGATTCTGGCGATATCTGTGCCGTTATCGGCTTGGAAAAGTTTGAGATTGGTGATACCATCTGCGACTTCGAGAATCCTGAGCCACTGCCTCCAATCGCTGTCGATGAGCCTACCATGAGCATGCTCTTCACCATCAACGATTCACCATTCTTCGGTAAGGAAGGCAAGTTCTGTACATCACGCCACATCCAGGAGCGCTTGAACAAGGAGCTCGAGAAAAACCTCGCTCTCCGCGTACAGCCTTACGAGGATTCTACCGATAAGTGGATTGTATCAGGCCGTGGTGTGCTCCATCTCTCTGTACTCATCGAGACCATGCGCCGCGAGGGCTATGAACTCCAGGTAGGTCAGCCTCAGGTTATCTATAAGGAGATTGACGGTGTGAAGTGCGAGCCTGTAGAGGAGTTGACCATCAACGTACCAGAGGAGTTTGCCTCTAAGATGATTGATATGGTAACCCGCCGCAAGGGTGATATGACCTCTATGCTGAACATGGGCGAGCGTGTAGACATCGAGTTCGATATCCCTTCACGTGGTATCATCGGTCTGCGTACCAACGTGCTTACCGCTTCTCAGGGCGAGGCTATCATGGCTCACCGCTTCAAGGAGTATCAGCCATACAAGGGTGAAATCAGCCGCCGCTCTAACGGTAGCATGATTGCGCTCGAAACCGGTACAGCCTTTGCTTACGCCATCGATAAGCTGCAGGATCGTGGTAAGTTCTTCATCGACCCGGGTGAGGAGGTTTACGGCGGCGAGGTTGTAGGTGAGCATGTTCACGAAAACGACCTGGTAGTGAACGTAACCAAGGCTAAGCAGCTTACCAACGTGCGTGCTTCCGGTTCTGACGATAAGGCCCGCGTCATTCCTAAGACCGTGATGAGTCTTGAGGAGTGCCTGGAGTATATCCGTGAGGACGAGTACGTAGAGGTAACTCCAAAGAACATGCGTATGCGCAAGATCGAGCTCGATCACCTGAAGCGCAAGCGCAGCAACAAAGACTAAACAGAAATGTTTTTGTGGAGATTTTTTAGAAAGTTTTCATTGCCCTGCTCCCTGGTTATGGGAGCATTGGGCTACCTGATATTCGCCAATGTGCCCTTCCTGGTGCCCATTGGCGATTATTGTGGTCCGAGGTTGGTAAGTCTGATGCCGGTGGTGCTGTTCTCCCTGCTCTATGTTACTTTCTGTAAGATAGAAATCAAGGAGATGAAGCCTAAGGCGTGGCATTTCATCCTCCAGCTCATCCGTACCTCGCTGGCATTGATGATGGTGGTGCTCATCTTTGAGTTCGGTTCAGATTACAGTACCAAACTGGTTCTCGAGGGTGCCTTCATCTGCTTCATCTGTCCTACGGCAGCCGCTGTGGCTGTGGTTACGGAGAAGTTGGGCGGCAGTATCGGTTCGCTGACCACCTATACGGTCATCGCCAACATTTTTACGATAATCATCATTCCGAGTCTTTTCCCGATGGTAGAGAAGGGGGCAGACGTATCGTTCCTCATGATGAGTGCGATGGTGTTCCGCAATGTCACTACCGTGCTGGTGGTGCCTCTGCTGCTTGCCTTGCTGAGCCGCCGGTTCCTGCCAAAATGGGTGGATAAGGTGAAGAATGTAAAGGATTTGGGTTTTTATATGTGGTGTTTCAACCTCACGATACTGATGGGCGAAACGGTTCGCAACATGCTCCATGCCGAGGTATCGGGCGTAACGATGCTTCTGCTGCTCTTTGTACCGCTGCTGGTATGTCTCCTCCAGTTTGCCATCGGCAAGGCGGTAGGCAGGCATTTCGGTGCGAGTATCAGTGCCGGTCAGGCGTTGGGACAGAAGAATACGGTAGTGGGCATCTGGCTCACCCTCACCTTCCTGAATCCTCTTGCTGCCGTAGCACCGGGAGCCTATGTAGTATGGCAGAATCTGGTCAATGGCTGGCAACTTTGGTATAAAGAAAAATATGGCAAGCTTAAGTGGTAAGCTTGCCATATTTTTTTTGTTTCTAATCCTGGGTAGGGTAGATGAGGTTTTCTTCCCTGATGCAGCAGAGCACCTCATCCAGATATTTTCTGGCTTCATATTTCGCCATAGGCAGGTCGTGGAGCAGGTAGTTGCCGCAGTCCTTTGCCGCCTGTCCCGGAATCTCACCCTCGAAATCGGCGATAAACTTAAAGGTGCGCTTCATCAGTTCTACGATGTCCTTGCTCTCCAGGTCGCCCTTGATAAGGAGATAGTTGCCTGTGAGGCATCCCATCGGTCCCCAGTAGATGATGCGGTCCTTCCACTCCTCGTCGTTGCGCAGATAGGTGGCAGCCAGATGCTCAATGGTATGGATGGCACCGTTGTGCAGACAAGGCTCCTGGTTAGGCACCTTCATGCGGATATCGAATGTTGTGATGACTTCTCCGCCTACTTCGTCCTTACGGCTCACGTAGATGCCGCGGAGCAGCTTATTGTGATTGATTGTAAAACTTGGAATCTTATTCATCTTTTTTATAATGTTGAATGTTGAGTGTTGAGTGTTGAATGTTGAGTGTTAAATATTGAGTGAAGAATCATTCAACATTCAACACTCAACATTCAACACTTCTAAAGACTTTCGAGAAAAGCCTTGGTAACATTGAAAGAGCCTTCAGCCATTTTAGCCCAGAAGTCGAAATACTGCTGTGCCTTGGTATCTTTCAGCGGTACATCGCTGATGATGCGGAAGGAGATGAAAGGCGTCTTGTAGATATGGCAGGTCTGTGCGATAGAGCAGCTCTCCATATCCACCGCCATCGCCTGAGGGAAGTGTTCCAGGATAGAGCGCATCTTCTCCTTGCTGTCTACAAACCATTCGCCGCTCACAATCTGACCGGCATGAATTTTCGGGTGCTTGTTGCCCGGCAGGTTGTTGATGGCGAGTGCCTTCTCCACATATTCCTTAGGTGTTTTGAAGGAAGCAGGCATGCCCAGAATCTGTCCGAATTCGCATTCCTCGCCGCAGTAGGCATCGTGGTAAACGCAGTTGGTTGCCACCACCACCTCAGTCACGTTGAGGTTGATATCAGCGCCTCCAGCCACGCCAGAAGAGATGACGAGGTCAGGGTGATAGTTGTCAATCATTTCCACGGCACCTATGGTACTGTTCACCTTACCGATGCCGCATTGTTGCATCACCACCTCGTTATTGCCTATCTTTCCGATAACGAAGTCCTTATAGTTTTTTCTCTCAACCTGCGATTCGGTCAATAATGTCTTGAGTTGCGCGAACTCCTTGTCCATCGCAACGATAATTCCTATTTTCATCTTGTATACTAACTTTTGGGTGCAAAGTTACTAAAAATATTGCAGAGAGTAGCAAAGTTTAAGGAGTTTTTAAGGAAAAAGGCTTTTAAAGGTAAAAAGGGGCTTTTAAAGGTAAAAAAGTAAAAAGAGCCTTAGCCCCTTCGCGCCCCCGTCCCCAGCGATTCCATCGCTGGTCCCCCGTAATGTTAAAAGCCCCTGATGTAAGAACACACCAGGGGCTTTTTGTTGCGTATTTTGATGGGTTAATATGACATATTCATATCTTCTGCGATACAGATATAGAAATCTGCCAGTCCTAGATAATCTTCATCTATCTTGTCAATCTCTTCCTGACGCACTGCTCTGATGGTGCTGACGGTAGTCTTAGGACGATATTCCTTGAGATAAGGGATGATGCCGTTGTTAGCGTCAGAATGATAGGTGCCGTTGAAGTGAATCATCTGCTCGCCCTTCTTTAGGTTCTGGGCGATAAACCAGCCCATTGTGGCATCCTTGATAGCCTGAGCCTGTGCCATCAGTTCTGGCTTTGAATCCTTAGCCTTGCCCATCAGTCCCATCAGAGCAAAGCCTGATTGGGCATTCTCATTCTCCACATATTTGATAGGCAACTTCGGGAGATAGCGCTTGGCTTCGGCTGAGAGTGAATCGAGATAGGCGAGACCTTTCTCCTTTACCACATTGGCGTAGCGGCGAGGCACGTTGGTTGCTATCAGCGGGAGATGATGGCGCTTGGAATAGTAAACCAATGGCTCATAGTCGGTACTGTAGTTAGGCCAGAGACGGCATTCTTCTTCGAAGCGGTCGGATGAGATTACGCTGCCGGTATATTCGTCGATGATGAGCTGGTTGTCAGCTTCGAGCATCTCCATACCTACCTTCAGCTTATTGTTGTTCTCAGCCAGCGACTCCAATACCTTCAGCTCCATCCAGTGGCTGATGACGCAATTGTGAATTTCGCCGAAGAACACCACATCGCTGGCGGCTACGGTTTTGATCATTTTCTCGTAAGTAACTTCCTTGCCTTTTGCATCGAAAATACGGTATATCTCAGGTGTCTTCTGTGCATAGGCAGTCATGCTCATCATGAGCATGACCATCCATAATATCTTCTTCATATCTTTTCTTCTTTGGGTTGTTTAAAGTTTAAAATGGGTTGCCCTTATAGAGCAGAGCTACGCGCTCAGGACGCACATACTCTTCGAATCCCTTGCGGATATCCTCGGTAGTGATGCTCTTCAGGCAGTTGCTGTAGTTGTCGAAATCTTCCAGACTCTCGCCGTTCTGCAAGAGGGTGGTGAGGATGTTCTTCCATTCTGCCGGTGCGTCATCAGAGAGCGACTTGCGCTTGGTAACGAGGAACGACATCTTCAGTTTGTTGAGCTCTCCCTCGCTGATTCTGCTGGTCTGCAGCTCTTTGATGATTCCGTCCAGTGCCTGGATAGCCTTGTCGCGGTTCTCGTTCTTCAGCGCAATCTCCAGCCAGAAGTTGTATTTAGCCTGAGGCACTCCGGCATAGTAGAGGTCGGCGTATGGAGAATAAACAATGTTCATCTTCTCGCGCAGGATGCTCAGCAGGCGGTTCTGCATGACATCACGCATCAGTTTCAGCATGAGTGACTGGCGGAGTCCTGGCTTGTAGTTGCCCGAATAGATGTAGTTCAGCACGGTCTGCGTCTCCACGTCGTTTTCGAAAGCCTCTTTGTAAGGACTCTTCGGCATGTTGCTTGGCTTGTCCTCGAA
Source organism: Segatella copri (assembly GCF_026015625.1). Lineage (NCBI taxonomy): Bacteria > Pseudomonadati > Bacteroidota > Bacteroidia > Bacteroidales > Prevotellaceae > Segatella > Segatella copri. The sequence goes on from NZ_JAPDVG010000001.1 coordinate 3,715,913, forward strand.
ACGGGTCATGTGGGCTGATGCCTTGAGGCGCGCAAAGGTGTTGACGATGGTGCCCAGAACCTGCTCTTCATCGATGTTGCCGGTAACAATCAGCGTGGTTTGCTGAGGGTTAGCAAAGAGCGATGTATAATAGTTGGTCATGGAATCCAGATTGAGCCTGTTGAGGTCTTCCTTCTGGATTTTGACACCGCTGTTTGCCGGCATGTTGCACACCAGCGAATCCACTCTTCTGGAGAGCCTGCGGTTGATGTCGCGCTTGAGCAGACGTTCGAGCAGGGTTTCCTTGCCGAATCTCTCGATTTCCGCATCGCGTACTTCCTTGAAATCTTCGTATGACTTGCCTGGAGCCGTAATCTTCTCGTAAACCAGGTTCATCAGTTCCTGTGCCTTGTCGGTTGGGGCTGAGGCGAGCACCTGGTGCCAGTAGTCGGCGATGCCTACGCTCATAGAGAGTCCCTCTGCCTGCATCACTTTGGTCAGCTGGTCGGTATTGATATGTGCCAGACCGCCCATGTCTACATAGCTTACGGCGTCTTTGAGCAGCGGATATTCCTGCTTGCTGAGGTCGCCTACGCCTCCACGTCCGTGCATGGCGATATAGATGGTGCTGTCCTTGTCGGTTGTAGGTCGCATCACCAGTCTCAGTCCGTTGGCGAGCTGATATTCCGATACTCCGATATCCTCGTATTTGCGCTTGCTTACTATAGATGCGTTGGCATCTGGGTGGGTGGCAGACAGACAGGCTGGTATGTCAACGTGCTGCTTTTCCTCTACTTCCTTGCGCTGGTAGGTATAAGCCGGCATGCGGGTCTTCAGTCCCTGCTGCCAAAGTTGCTGCAACTCGCTTTCGGTGAAGGATTCAGTCTTCCCGGCGTTGTTCTGGTAGGCTACGAGGAGCGATTGCTTACCTTCGTTCAGAATGGTCTTGAAGAGTTTCTGGAGCTGGCTGCTGCTGGTGTTGCTTACCAGAAGTTTTACCTTTTCCATATCCTCGTCCCATGCCACATAGCGGTCGCCTGAGATGATGTAATCTACGAAGTCATCACACCATTTACCCGACTGGAATCCAATGGTATCCGCCTTCATCCTGTTCACCTTTTCGGTTACATAGTCAGCGAGTTCCTCTTTTCCGAATCCTTTTTTCGTGATATCAGCGAAGGCACCGAGCACCTGGGTCATCTTCTCCTTGAGTTCCTGCTTACCCTTGCCTTCTACAGAGAAAGAGAAGTGGTTCTGGGTAGCGAGATACCAGGCATCGCTGATGTCGCATCTGATACCCCGTGCTGCCAGTCGCTTGCTGATAGCCGCGATAAGCAGTCGGTATTGCTCTTTCAGGGCGGTAGAAGCGATGGTGTTGCCTACCACACCCTCGTGAGGGATGATGAACTCCAGTTTGGAACTGGTGCCTACGGTATCTTTCACCTCGTGCAGGGTGATACTTTTCTTATAGGTAAGCGGATATTTGTCCAGCGGAGTAGGCTGGCCCTTGGCTATAGAACTGAAGGTATCCTGGATGCGCTTCTGCATGTCCTGGGCATCTACATTACCTACCACCACCAGACAGGCATTCTGAGGCAGATACCACTGGTGATAATAGTTGAGCAACTGGTTGCGCGAGATGGTTTCGATATCCTGCTCTGTGCCCAGCGGCATGCGCTGGATGTATCTTCCGTCGCCAATCTTCAGGTTGTAGAAGTCATCGCCCGTGCTGTAGCCGCGCAGTTCTTCCTTGATGACGCCACGTTCCTGCTCTACGAGTTGAGGTTCGAAAGAAACCCCGTCGAGAATGTCGCGTACGGCAAGAAGGGTGCTGTCCATTACCTGTGTTCCGAAGTCGGCAACCGGCAGTGAGAGCCAGTAGATGGTACGGTCGAAGCCGGTGAAGGCATTGATGTCGCGTCCGTATTTCATACCGAGCCGTTCGAAATAATCTACCCATGCATCCTGGGGAAAGTGCTTGGTACCCGAGAAAGACATGTGCTCCAGAAAGTGAGCGCCACCTTTCTGCTGGTCGTTCTCCTGCAGAGAACCTACCTTCATCACCAGTCGCATCTCTATGCCGTGGCGAGGCAGTGCATTGGGCATAATGATATAGTGGAGTCCGTTATCAAGGTAGCCTTCCACGGTTCCCCGTGGAAGGTTTATTTTAGAATCTTTGTTCGCTCCTGCCGGCAGACAGAAAGCTGCCAGCAGTGCTAATAGGAATAATTGTTTTGTTATTTTATACATAATGTCGGCATTAGATGGTGAAATGCTTGTTAATTACCAAATGTATAGGTTGCTTCAACCCGCTGGCATCCGTATGTATCATTAAGATACCAAGGGAAGGCGAAGGTCATCTTGCCGCTGGTGAAGTCGATTTTGCCTGTTGGAGCAACGTAGATGTTTTTATAATCTGTCGCTTCTCCGTCTGCTACGACATCGGTATTGTCGAAGAATGAATAAGGATTCAGCGAACCGCCACCATCAATGATCTCCTGTACAGGAACATTGGTCCTGGTATCTCCTTCGTCTACTTCAAACGACTTGTTTGCATCAGCCATAGCCTTGAGACGGTCCCATGCTGAGAAGGTATAGTCGAATGGAACGGTAGTAATCTCTTCCCCGTATAAATCTACCTTGCTGCCTGTAAACTTGAGGGTCATATCTGCCGGGTTTACCTCGATGCCATCCAGTGTCATGGTGAAGGTTTCCTTATTGTAATCGTAGTTGATGTTCTCCATAACAGCCTTACCGTATGGCATCTGTGTCCAGTTTTCTGCATCTTCTACGGTTCTCTTTCTCAGCATTTCATAGTTGAACGCAGCCATACCCATTGCATTTGAAACCATCTTCAATACAGGTTTGTCGGCAGTAGCCTTCTCGCTCAGTGTGATGATGGTAACGCCGCTGAAAGAACGGGTATCTTTGTTGTCGTTGATATCAATCTTGTCATCGTCATTGAAGGTAACCTTGGTATCTACCTTTACCTTACCGAGAATCTTGGTCAGGTCGATGTTGAGGTTCTGCTTGTAGCCCTCAATGAGCTTCTGCTGTTCTGCCGTGAGGACAGGAATGTCGGAGTCTGGCTTGATGGTCAGGGTTACGGCTTTCCCGTCTGTCTTCATGTTGGCATCAGAGAAAGTTGCCTTTACGGTCAGTACGCGATCTGATTTGAGCAGACTCTTCTTGTTCGACTTTACGGTGAAGGATGCAGTCTTGGCACCAGCCTTCAGCGCGATGGTAGAAGGAGTGAGTGTAGCCACATTGTCATCATTTCCTTCGAGCGAAAGATTGATGGTAGCGTCTGCTGTCAGGGTATTACCGATGAGGATGTTGAATTTTACTTCTTCATCATCATCCTCGTTGATGATATTGTTTCCGGCTGCAGAAATCGATACATAGTTGGTCATCTGCTTGCCATCATTGTCATCACTGCTGCTGCATGCGCTGAAACCTGTCAGCATCGCGAGCATACACATAAGTATGAATTTAAATTTCTTCATTGTTCTCTTTATTTTAAATGTTAATATTATCTGTTAATTGGCCACTTGTCGTTTTGGGTCACATTGTTGTTATATTTATATTCCGAAGCAGGGATAGGGAAGTTCCAGCGGTAATCGTCCTTGCTGATTTTCGCTGTGGCTGCTCCGCCCCATGCCGACACACGGTTCAAGTCTGCGTGGGTTCGCTTCAGGTCGAAGTAATTGCTGCCTTCGCCTACGAATTCCTTGTACTTCTCTGCCAGGATAGCCTGAACCAGCGCATCGCCCGTTGTGTTATCTGCGATAGGATCGGCTGAAACCAGCTGCAGGTAATGGTTGATGCGCTCGCGTGCCATCTGTTCGTTGTTATCGCGTGCATAGGCTTCGGCAGCGATGAAGTAGGCTCCGGCGTAACGCATGCGGTTGATGTAGTTAGGCTGGGTGCCCTGCTTGTTCATCATGTTGTACTTGCCCATCAGGTTGCGGGTCTTACCGTTCTGGTCTTTCGGATAGAGCGTATATTTCGCGCGTACATCCTCATCCGTAAAGGTGAATGCCGGATTGACGGCATAATAGTCGCCTTCAGAGCTGTCGTATTCGATGGCGACATAATAGCTGTTCTGGGTGTTGAAGGCAAAGATTCTGCCGCCATAGCTCTCGGTGCGCCAGAGTCGGGAGTAGCTTTCGCCGCCTATCTTGCTGTCGTCGCCCTGTTCTATCACATCGTCGGCATATTCGGCTGCTTTCTTGTAATCGCCCATATAGAGTGCTGTTTCGGCAAGCAGATAATCGGCTGCGGTCTGCGATAACCATCCGTTCTTTGAGGGCTGGTTTCTCACTTCTGATGCCTCTGTTATCAGACTGTTGATCATGCCGATACAGGTTTTCTTGCTGCTGCGGCCATTGGTTTCGAAACCGAACATGTTCTTGATGATGATGCCGTCGGCCTCCGGATTCTCATCGTATGGAGTGGCGTAGATGCGCAGCAGGTCGAAATAGCACATTGCCTTCAGCAGCTGCGCCTCTGCCTTGATAGCCTGCTTCTCCTGCAAATCGGCTGCGGTCTCGGTCGTAATCTTGTCGATACGCTCCAGGAGTACATCGCAGTTGGAGATACAGGTGTAATACGCCGGCCATACGGTTGACGAGAGGTTGCTGATGTTCTTGTCCTGCCAGTTGTAGAGGTTCTGGGTTTCAACATCCTTTCCCGAGAGGTTGGTAGGGCAGAAGTCGTTGCCCAGGAGCGAAAACTCATACTCCTGATGCGGATAGCTCAGATAGCAGGAGGTGAGCAGAGAGCGCCCCGTGTTGACATCGGTGATGGCATCGGGGTCTGAAAACTGGTCTGGTGGTGGCACATTGAGCGAGCAGGCTGCCAGAAGCAGGGTGCTGCCCGTGAAGAGTAGTGCCTTCTTGATGATATTCTTGATATTCTTCATCTTTTCTGTCTCCTAGAATGTAAGATTCAAATTGAATGTATAAATTGGCTGTGTGGTGCCGGCAAGGGTTCCGCTTTCCGGGTCGCTCTCTTTATACGAGGTCCACGTAAAGAAGTTGGATGCCTGGAAACCTACGGTGGCATACTGCATGAATGGCAGTATCTTGTGTAGGGTAGCGGCTGGCAGGCGGTAGCGCATGCTCACCATAGAGAGGCGCAGGTAGTCGCTCTTGCCCACGGTGCGTGAGTTTGGATAGAGTGCTATGTTGTCTTCTGCGGTGGATGAGGTGTAGAACGGTGTCCAGTAGGTCTTGTTCTCATCGCCTTGCTTGAACCACATCTTATCGGTCTGTCCGGCTACGGCATTCTTGTTCACATTGTCCTTGTCTCTCACATACGAGTAGTTGAAACGCTGGATTCCGCCATGAACGTAGTAGAAGTCCATATCGAAGTCGAACGACTTGTATGAGAAACTCAGGTTGAAGGTACCTGAATAAGGTGGTGTGAGATGGCCTAATGCCACTACATCGTCCTTGGTAAGTGCCTCGGTAGCCTGTTTCTCTGTGCCGTCTGGCAGCAGGAATACCGGATAACCGGTGAGCGGATTGATGCCCAGCGACGTAGGTCCGTAGAGCATATCGTATGATTTGCCTACCTCATAGTCTGGAACCAGTGCATCTTCGGTGGTGTAAATCTTGTCGGCATAATACAGGTCGAGCACCTTGTTGTCGTTGTAAGCAAGGTTGGCTCCGATGCTGAGTCGGCAATCGTAGGTATCGATGATCTTGGCACTCAGTCCCAGCTCTATACCTCTGTTCTCCAGCACACCGATGTTGCGCTTCAGGGTAGAATAGCCTACAGATGTAGGGATTGGCACATCGAGCAAAGCCTGTTCGGTACGGCGGTTGTAATAGTTTACATCCAGCGTGATGCGGTTGAAAAGGTCCATGCTCATACCCAGGTCTACCGACTTGTTCTGCTCTGGTTTCAGGTCCTTATTATATAAGGAGATAAGTTCCAGTACGCGCTGGTCTTCGTAGGTATTGGTGGAGTAGGAGAAGGTTCCTGTTGTGGTAGAAGCCGAAACTCCGTTCAGATTGGCTGTGATACCATACGAGCCCTTGAAGTTGAGGCGTGAAATCACCTTGTTGTCCTTCAGGAAGGCATAGTTGGATGGTGTCCATCCCAGACCTACCGCCCATGCCTTGTTCCATCGCTTGTCTGATGGTAGAACCGAAGAGGCATCTACCTTGTAGGTAGCATAGAGGTCGTAGGTGCTCAGCAGACTGTAGCCCAGCACGCCACCGATACCCAACTGGCGGTTCTTGTCTCTAGGAGCGCTCATCTTCACTCGGCGTGAGCCGGTGAGCGACTGGTTGATGGCTGCTGCCGAGTTCAGGGTTCCTACGCCATAACCGGTAGTGCTCAGATTATCGATGTTGGTATCATAATAATCCATGTTGGCACTGAAGGTGAGGTCGTGAATCTCATTGAACGTACGGGTATAGGTAGCACGCACGTTGGCAGAGATATTGGTGGTGGTATTCTTGGATTTCGAATAGATACCGCGTGCCACTTCTGGCACACCGCTATGGGTCTCAGAGTAGGCTGTAGAAGGTGTAAACTGGTGTGACTCATCCAGTACGAAGTCGATACCGGCTACAGCTGCAACATCCAGTCCTGGAAGCAGGTTCAGGGTGATGTTACCGTTCACGCCAAACTCCTTGTCGGTAGATTCGGCGCTGTACTGGTTCATCAGGTCCTTATAGGTCTGTCCCGGATACGACCAGAGTTTGCCTGTCTTCTGTTCATAAGGGTTCAGTTCGTAAATCAGCGAAGAAGGATCACTTGAGGTTCCGTTAGGCGTATTGGTCTTCGAATAAGAGCCCGTAACGCCCAGCATGGCATAACCAATCTTTCCCAGTTTCTGGTCTACATTCAGTCGGATGCCCATACGCTGCTTGTCATTTCCCTCGATACGGCCGCCCTGATAGGAATAGTTGGCTGAGAGGAAATAGGTGGTTCGCTCATTGCCGCCTCGCAGACTCAGGTTATGGCGCTGGTAAAAGCTGTTGCGCAGGAGTTCGTTGAACCAGTCGGTGTTGATATTTCTCAGAGAATCGAGCTTGTTCTGGCCATCGGCAATCATGCTTGCCAGATTCGGATTGTCGGCAAAGTACTTGCGGTAGTAATCCTCGCTGTATCTGTAGCCAGGAGTCTCCACGTTACCGATGAGTCTCTCCAGTTCCAGTTTCTCGGCAGAGCTCATCATCTTGAGGCCTCTTCGGCCTCGTGTAGTTACACCCATATTGGTGCTGTAGTTGATGAGTGGAGCACCCGAATGGCCACGCTGTGATGTGATTTCAATCACACCGTTAGCCGCCTTCACACCATACAGTGCACAGGCTGTAGCATCCTTGAGCACCTTCATGTCCTTGATGTCAGATGGGTTCAGGTTATAGAATGTCTCGGCAGAGATAATCTGACCATCCATCACATACAGCGGCTCGTTGGTTGCATTGCCCTGTCGGAGCGAAGAGTTTCCGCGCAGACGGATCTTCGGAGCAGAACCCAAATCGCCCGTATTGGTAACGACAAGGCCCGGCACGGCACCCTGCAGTGCCAGTGCCATGTCAATCATCGGCTTAGCTTCTACGCGCTTCATATCCACATTCTCTACCACACCCGATTTGGCACGCAGGTCGATAGCGTTGATGTTGCTGCGCGCCACTACCACCACCTCGCCAACCGAGGTAGCAGAAGGTTCGAGCATCGGACTGATAGTCGACTGACCTTTATAAACAACTCGCTTAGTTTTAAAGCCGAGCATCGAAAATTTTACGTTAGCACCTCGCTTGATAGGCTGGCTGAAGGAATAACGGCCTTCATCATCCGTAACGGTTACGATTTGTGTTCCCTCCACTTTTACGGTAACCCCCGGCAGCGGATTCTTATCCTGGTCGTAAACGTATCCAATTAAACTTTCGTTTTGTGGTAAGATAACCTCTCGGGCTATCTCGGGGTTGTTCACAGCAGCCATGAGATTAGCCGACACCGAGCATAAAGCAAGGGCAGCCAATCCGACAGTAACGCTATGATTTACTTTTCTCGTCATAAGAAAATTCTCTCTCTGTCTTTCCATGAAACTCAATTTAGTAATAATGCGGAATGTTTCTTTCTGCGGCAAAGATACAATTTTTTTTTAAAATTAAACATTTTTTTTGTACCTTTTTGTCGAAAATAGTGTAAAATACCTAGTTCTTAGTAGAAAGGTGTAGTATTTTAGAGTTTCTATCTTTCTATATGTGTCTGTTTTGTGATTTTTTGCCGTCAGATTGCCTGTTTTTACCGTTAAGTAAGATTTTGGGATGATGTTTTAAAAAATGTTTAGTTATTATGGCTGTAGTAAAATAAATATTTGATTGATAATCAATGAGCTAATCCACCTTGCTACCGCGTTTTGCGGTTTTATCTCTATTAAAAGTAAAAAAGAAAAAGGGTAAAAATAGCCCCCGATGCGTGATGCACCGGGGGCTATTTTTCAAGACTTGAGGGGACCAGCGATGGAATCGCTGGGGACGGGGGCGCGAGGGGGTTAAGGCTTTTTTTACCTTTTTACTTTTTTACCTTTTTACTTTTAAAGGCTACAGCTGGTAACTCCGAGCGTAGTAGCGATGGCTGTGAGGAAGGAGATTGCAATCTGCAAAATCGTTTTCCAGGTATTTACTTTCATATTTTTAAATGTTAAATGTTAAGTGTTAAATGTTAACTTGGTTGGGCGCGCTTTGTCGAGTGCAGCCTTTCTTCGAACGACGATGCAAAGATACGCCAATTTCCCGATACCACCAAATTTCAGCGTGTGATAAGGCGCGATTTTCAGCACGCTTTCAATCGAAACCTGTTAAAAATCCTAACTCGCCGTTTTGCGCCCCGCAACTCATACTTTTTCAGAAGAGAAAACATAGAGTTAAAGAGAAGAAAACACAGCACCTTATTCAGTATTCAGTTATTCAGTTTTTTTTAAGGGGTTACTTTTTACCCCCTTAAAAAGTAAAGTTTATATACTATCTATATATCTATATCTAATATATATAATATAATATAAAAATACATTACAAAATAACCAATCCCTTTCTTCCGGGTTTTCAAACCCTTTATCCATGTAAGGGTTTAAAAAAAAACTGAATAACTGAATACTGAATACGGATGGTCTTACCCATGCCCCCTGTTTTAGGGTGCATGGGTAGTTTTTTAAAAAAGGAGAACCGCAGTTCTGTGCCCAACAGATGCTCTATGTTAACGAGAGCGGTTTCTATGCTTTGGTTCTCGGCTCTAAGCTTTCTACTGCCGTGAAGTTCAAGAACTGGGTTACGGCTGAGGTTTCCTAGAAGTTAACTCCGAAATTGAGCTGGAGGGCTCCATTGCGCGATTTGTCGAAACTGTCGTGGCAGATGTTGGCAAGACCGATGTCGTAGGTGAGATCGGCATAGAACATGTCGTAGCCGATGCCGCAGCCGATGCGGATACCACCATCAAGGCGGCGGAAGTTTGCATCCTTGAATGAACTCTCTGCTTCACGCTCGGCAAAGTTCTTGATCTTGCCTCCTACACCAATGGCAAAATAGCCGCCTACCTGAGGCTGGAGGGAGAAGTGGTCGTCTACCTCGTACTTGTACTTCAGTACGGCTGGAATCTCAAGATAGTTGAGATCGTAGGTCATCTTCTTGCCTTCAGGAAGATCCTTCTTGCCACCTTTCTCTATATACGAAAGTCCGGTTTCGAGATAGAGTGGGGCGCTGTCGGTCAATGGGATGCCGGCTACTACGCCCACATTCAGGCCGGTCTGCCAGTCGCCACCATCCAGACGGGAATCGTCGGAATTGACAAAGGTGAAGGCAGGACCGATGCGGAATCCGTAATACGGGCTGCCATAGTTGTGGTTGTAACGGTAGTCGAGATGCCCCGTCTGCTTGTTGTAATATCTGCTGTCACGATAATTCTGTGCTGCTGCTGGCATCAGAGCCAGGAGCAATGCCATCATGATGAATGCTAATCTTTTCATAATTCTTATTCTTTTATACATTAATATATTCTGTTTGAAGAAACTTGTTTTACAGTGCAAAGGTAGGGATAAAAAACGAAACGGCAGCGAGCGTTTCCCTAAATGATAGAGGGGAACCCCTATTTCTGACCTAATACAACTTTCTCAACAAAAAAAATATAAATTTTTGCTATATTTTTTTGTTTTGTCTCCAATTTGTGCTATCTTTGCCTTCAAATTATAAACGTTTATATAGAAATATGAAATTTTTGAAGAAGTATCTACTGGATATTCTGGTAGTTATTGCATTTGCAATCATCTCCTTCGTCTACTTTATGCCTGCCGATATGGACGGACGAATCCTCTTCCGTCATGATGCAGCGGCAGGAAAGGGACTGGGACATGAAAAGGAACTCTTCCAGCAGCAGACGGGAGAGACTACACGATGGACGAACTCGGTGTTTGGCGGTATGCCTACCTATCAGATGTCGCCTTCGTATGACAGTAATCAGGTGCTCAGCCAGATTGTGAAGGCATATCATCTGTGGTTGCCAGACTATGTTTGGTATGTCTTTGTATACCTCCTGGGCTTCTATATCATGCTGCGTGCCTTCAACTTCAGACAGTCGCTGGCGGCGCTGGGAAGTATCATCTGGGCATTCTCGTCCTACTTTTTCATCATCATCGCTGCCGGACATATCTGGAAGGTATGGGCGCTGGCTTATCTGCCGCCGATGATTGCGGGCGTGGTGCTTGCCTATCGGGGCAAGTATCTCAAGGGACTGCTCCTTACTGCCATCTTCTCGGCTTTCGAGGTGCAGGCTAACCACGTGCAGATGACTTATTACTACCTCTTTATCATCCTCTTCATGGTGATTGCCTTTCTGGCAGATGCCATTAAGAAAGGTGAACTCGCACGCTTCGGAAAGGCTACGGCGGTATGCGTGGTGGGTGCCCTCATCGGTATCTCACTCAACCTCTCGAACCTTTATCATACTTGGCAGTATGGTCAGGAAACCATGCGAGGAAAGAGTGAACTTGTAAAGAAAAACTCGGCTAACCAGACCAGCAGCGGTCTGGATAGAGACTATATCACACAGTGGAGCTACGGTATCGACGAAACTTGGACGCTGATGATTCCGGATGCCAAGGGCGGTGCCTCCGTGCCGCTGGCGCAGAACCAGAAGGCGATGGAGAAGGCTGATCCTAACTTTGTGCAGATTTACCAGCAGCTGGGACAGTACTGGGGCAACCAGCCGGGAACGAGCGGACCGGTATATGTAGGTGCCTTCGTCTGCATGCTCTTTATCTTGGGTCTTTTTATCGTGAAGGGTCCGATGAAGTGGGCGCTGCTTGCTGCCACCATCCTGAGCATCCTGCTCGCTTGGGGTAGAAACTTCATGCCGTTTACCAATTTCTTCCTCGATTATGTGCCGATGTATGCCAAGTTCCGAACGGTGGCATCTATCCTGGTTATCGCAGAATTCACCATCCCGCTCCTGGCGATGATGGCGCTGAAGAAGATTGTAGATGAGCCGGAGATTCTGACAGAGAAGATAAAATATGTATATGCCAGTTTCGGTCTGACAGCAGGCTTCTGTCTGCTCTTTGCCATCATGCCGGGCGTATTCTTCCCTGATTTCGTATCGGTACAGGAGACACAGGCGCTGCAGCAGTTGCCTCAGGAGTATATCTCTCCAATCATGAGCAATCTGACGGATATCCGCAAGGGCATCTTCACATCCGACTGCTGGCGTTCGTTCTGGATTATCCTCATCGGTTCGGCACTGCTGATGCTCTTCAAGATGAAGAAGCTGGGCAAGGAATATATGATTGCCGGTATCGCTGTGCTCTGTCTGGTGGATATGTGGATGGTGAACAAGCGCTATCTCTACGATGATATGTTCGTGGACAAGGCGCAGCGCGATACACCGCAGCAGATGACCGAGACCGACAAGATTATCTGCCGTGACAAGGCACTCGACTACCGTGTGCTGAATCTGGCATCGAATACATTCAATGAGAACGAGACCTCTTACTACCACAAGAGCATCGGCGGTTATCATCCAGCCAAGCTCCGTCGTTACCAGGAGATGATTGATGCTCACATCGCTCCTGAGATGCAGAAGACTATGCAGGCTGTAGCTGCTGCGGGCGGCGATATGACCAAGGTGAACGGCGACAGTATCTATCCGGTATTGAACATGCTGAATACCAAATACTTCATCATGCCGCTGCAGGGCGGACAGACCGTTCCGGTTCAGAATCCGTATGCCTACGGCAATGCATGGTTTGTAGACGAGGTGAAGTATGTGAACAATGCCAACGAGGAAATCGATGGCGTGGGAAAGGTGAACCTCCGACATGTGGCTGTGGCTGATGCCAAATTCAAGGAACAGCTGGCGCAGAGCGTGAAGCAGGATGATACTTCGGTGGTGAAGATGATTCAGTATAAGCCGAACAACCTGACTTACGAGGTCAAGTCGAGCAAGGGCGGCGTGATCGTATTCTCTGAGATTTACTATCCGGGCTGGACGGCTACGGTTGATGGACAGCCGGCTGAGCTGGGCAGAGTGAACTATATTCTGCGTGCGCTGAACGTGAAGGCTGGTAACCATAAGGTAGTGCTCGATTTCCATCCTCAGTCGCTCAAGAATACCGAGACGGTGGCTTACATCGGTTATGGCGTTCTGGCTCTCCTTATTATAATAGGTGTAGTGGTTGAGGTGAGAAAACGCAAGAAGGCTTCTCCGGAAGTGAATGAATAAAAAGGAGAAAGACTTATGCTGTTTCGCACAGAAATAGATATTCCGAAGGCCGACTTCGAGATAGGGGCGGCAGAGCGGATGCTCTTTGTGGGCAGTTGCTTTGCCGACAATCTGGGTAGGCGGTTTGTGGAGAACCGCTTCCGGGCTACGGTGAATCCCTTCGGGGTGATGTATAATCCGGCAAGCATTCTCCATACGGTAGAGAAATGTTCCGAGGTCCGTCCCCGGGTGGCTGTCTTTACGCTGGGTACCAACCATGTGTATATCCTGAAGGAGACGGGCGAGATAGTGGACAACTGCCAGAAGCGCCCGCAGCGCCTCTTCGAAGAGCGGGAACTGAGCGTGGACGAATGTGCCGGCTATCTGCAGAAGGCTATCAGTCTGCTGAAATCGCAGACCGCAGCATCTGATGGCAGTGAAGGCACTCTGAAGGTAATCATCACGGTAAGCCCTATCCGCTATGCGAAATACGGCTATCACGGGAGTCAGCTTTCGAAGGCTACGCTCCTGCTGGCAGCCGATAAGCTGGTGAAGGAGAATCCGGGGGTAGTGAGCTATTTCCCGGCTTACGAGATTATGAACGATGAACTCCGTGACTACCGCTTCTACAAGGAAGACATGCTGCACCCGAGCCAGCAGGCTGTAGACTATATCTGGGAGCGGTTCCGGGCAACTTACTTCGGCAAGGCAGCCGAGCAGTTTCTGGAAGACTGGAGGCCTATCCGCGAAGCACTCGGCCACAAGCCCTTCCATCCCGAGAGCGAGGAACACCAGAAGTTCATCGCCAGGACGGAAGAGAAGAAAAGACAATTTGAGGAGAAATATCATCTCTTATAAAATGGAGAAATATCATCTCTTATAAAATAAAGAATATTTAAATAACAAGACAATGACATATACTATTGAAAAGGTAACCACACTGATAGGTGCGCGTCGCTATGGAGACAATGATACCAACATCGGTTTTATCCTGACCGATAGTCGTTCACTTTGTTTCCCAGAGGAAACTCTGTTCTTTGCGCTCAAGTCGGAGCGTAATGATGGTCATAACTACATCCCTGAGTTGTATCGCAGAGGTGTGAAAAACTTTGTTGTAACGAATGTGCCTAAGGGCTATGCTTCTGATTATCCGGGAGCCAACTTCCTGAAGGTAGTAAACACGCTCGAGGCTCTCCAGCGTCTGGCTGAGCGCCACCGTGACGAGTTCAACATCCCTATCGTAGGCATCACGGGCTCAAACGGCAAGACCATGGTCAAGGAGTGGCTCTACCAGTTGCTCTCGCCAAGCATGTTTGTTACCCGCAGTCCGCGCAGTTACAACTCTCAGATAGGTGTGCCATTGTCGGTATGGCTGATGAACGAGCAGACCCAGGTGGGCGTTTTCGAGGCAGGTATCAGTATGCCTGGCGAAATGCTTGCCCTGCGTGACATCATCCAGCCAACCATCGCCGTACTGACCAATCTGGGTGCTGCCCATCAGGAGAACTTCTCTTCCTTGGAGGAGAAATGCCGGGAGAAACTCATCCTCTTCCATGATGCAGAGACCGTAATCTATGATGGCGATGACGAGGTTATCAACAAGGTGATAGCCGAATATCCCGACTATAAAGGCGAGAAACTCTTCTGGTCGCTCAAGAACCCGGAGGCTCCTTTCTATGTAAAGAACATCGAAAAGCAGCAGAGCGTGAGCGTGATTACCTATATATATAAAGGTGAGGAAGACAGTTTCTCTATCCCGTTCATCGACGATGCATCTGTACAGAATGCCATCATCTCTGCCGTCGTGGCATTGAAACTCGGTCTTTCGGCTGAAGATATCGACAAGCGCATGACACAGCTCGAACCTGTGGCAATGAGACTGGAGGTGAAGGTAGGACAGCACGGATGTACGCTGATCAACGACAGCTACAACAGTGATATCAATTCGCTTGATATCGCCCTCGACTTCATGAACCGCCGTCCAGACCATCGCGGTCGTCGCCATACGCTGATATTGAGCGACATCTACCAGAGCGGTCAGGAACCGGAGGCATTATATAAAGAGGTGAGCGATTTAGCCCGTAAACGTGGCGTGGTAAAGTTCATCGGTATCGGTCCTGAACTCTGCAAGCAGCACGATGAGATTCAGATTTCAGAGAAGTTCTTCTTCCCGAATGTAGAGGAATTCATCGCCAGCGAGGTGTTTGCTTCCCTGCGCGATGAGGTGATTTTGCTGAAGGGCGCCCGTCAGTTTGGCTTTGACCAGCTCACCGAACTGCTGGTACAGAAAGTACACGAGACTACGCTGGAGGTGAATCTGAACGCCGTGGTAGCCAATCTGAACTACTACCGTGCGTTTATGAAGCCGGAAACCAAGCTGGTATGCATGATCAAGGCAGACGGCTACGGTGCAGGTGCCGTGGAGATAGCCAAGACCCTGCAGGATCATCGTGTAGACTATCTGGCTGTGGCTGTAGCCGATGAGGGTGTTACGCTGCGCAAGAACGGCATCACCAGCAACATCATGATCATGAATCCGGAGATGACCGCCTTCAAGACCATGTTCGATTACGACCTGGAGCCGGAGGTTTACTCTTTCCGTCTGCTCGATGCGCTCATCAAGGCAGCTGAGAAAGAGGGCGTAACCGGTTTCCCTGTCCATATCAAGCTGGATACCGGCATGCACCGCATGGGCTTCGACCCTGAGAACGATATGGAGGAACTCATCGGCAAGCTGAAGCACCAGAATGCCATCATCCCACGTTCTGTGTTCTCTCACTTCGTGGGCAGCGATGACGACAGCTTCGATGATTTCTCAGCTCATCAGTTTGAACTCTTTGACAAGGGCAGCAAGCAGTTGCAGGCAGCCTTCGACCATAAGATATTGCGCCATATCTGCAATTCGGCAGGTATCGAGCACTTCCCGGAGCGCCAGCTGGATATGTGCCGTCTGGGACTCGGACTCTATGGTATCAATTCGCGCAACAACAAGACCATCAACTGCGTGAGCACCCTGAAGACAACCATTCTGCAGATGCATAACGTGAAGGCAGGTGACAGTGTGGGCTACAGCCGCAAGACAATTCTCGACAGAGACAGCGTCATCGCAGCCATCCCTATCGGATATGCTGACGGACTGAACCGCCGTCTGGGCAACCGTCATGCCTACTGTCTGGTGAACGGCCAGAAGGCAGATTATGTGGGCAACATCTGTATGGATGTGGCTATGATAGACGTGACCGACATCCCTTGCAAGGAAGGAGATTCGGTAGAAATCTTCGGCGAGCATCTGCCTGTCCAGACACTGAGCGACATCCTCGAGACCATCCCTTACGAGGTGCTGACCACCATCAGCAACCGTGTGAAGAGAGTTTACTTCCAGGACTAGGAAGTGAAGAGGGAAGAACGAAGAGGGAAGAATGAAGACCGATTCAGTAAAAAATCATTTAAAAACGTATAAAAAATAGAGAAATCCTATCAGAAATGTTCTGATAGGATTTTTTTTTGCGTAAATTTTTCCATCAAAACGTATTGTAATTGAAGAAAAAAGTGTATCTTTGCACACAACAAATCATCTAAAGACAAAAAAGGGTGCTCCTTGTCGAGTATTTTCTAACAATTAAACAATTCAAAAAATTAAAATGGAACAAGTATTTAGCTATATTATCAGTCTCGGTGCGAGCGTGATGATGCCTATCATCTTCACGGTCATCGGTCTGTGTATTGGCATGAAATTCGGAAAGGCTCTGAAGTCGGGACTCTTCGTAGGCGTGGGTTTCGTAGGCTTGGGCGTGGTAACTGCATTGCTGACTACCAACTTCAACGACCCATTGAAGGCTATTTCAGACATCTACCACCTACAGTTAAACGTTTTTGATATGGGATGGCCTGCAGCTGCAGCTGTAGCTTACAATACAGCAGTGGGCGCATTGATTATCCCAATCTGTCTGGGTGTCAACTTCCTGATGTTGATTACCAAGACAACACGTACCGTAAATATCGACCTCTGGAACTACTGGCACTTCGCCTTTATCGGTGCGGTGGCTTACTTCGTGATGGGTCAGAGTTTGCTCTGGGGCTATTTCGCAGCCATCGTCTGCTACATCAATACCCTGGTCTGTGCAGACCTGACAGCCGACAGATTCCAGAAATATTACGATTTGGATGGTATCTCTATTCCGCAGCCATTCTGCCAGAGTTTCATGCCATTCGCAATCGTTTTCAATAAACTCTTCGATATGATTCCGGGCTTCTCTAAGCTTGATATCGATGCAGAGGGACTGAAGAAGAAGTTTGGTGTGCTCGGTGAGCCACTGGTACTCGGTGTTATCGTAGGTGCCCTGATAGGTTGGGCAGCCCAGCTCGATATCAAGAAGATTCTCTTCCTGGGTGTAACGATGGGAGCCGTGATGGAGTTGATTCCTCGTATTACAGCCCTGTTTATCGACGGTTTGAAGCCTATCTCAGAGAAGACACAGGAGTTGGTGAAGACCAAGTTTAACGGCAAGAAGGTTCATATCGGTATGAGTCCTGCCCTGGTTATCGGTCATCCTACTACCCTGGTAGCATCTGTGATTCTGATTCCGGTTATCTTGGCTATCGCAGTCTTCCTGCCAGGCAACCAGTTCTTGCCTTTGGCATCGTTGGCAGGTATGTTCTACCTCTTCCCAATGATTCTGCCGTTTACAAGAGGTAATGTGGTGAAGACGCTTATCATCGGCCTGGTAACCCTCGTCATCGGTCTCTATTTCGTTACCGATATGGCACCAGACTTTACGCTGGCAGCCAACCAGGTTTATGCAGCAACAGGCGATAATGCCGCTCATATCCCTGACGGATTCTCAGGCGGTGCACTCGATTTCGCATCCTCTCTCTTCGGATGGGTTATCTATCGCGGTGTGAAGCTTTCATACGTAGGTATGGGTGTTCTCGCAGTCATCACGGTAGCCATGATGGTTATCAACCGTCAGCGCATCGTGAAGGAAGAGGGAAAGGTAAAAGGGTAAAAAGGTAAAAAAGTAAAAACAAGATAATTATGAAGAAATTAACATTAATATTAGCAGCAATGGTATTAACAGCAAGTCAGGCTTTTGGCCAGTGTGGAAAATGTGGTTATGAAGTGAAGGCAGAAAATGCCTACACTAACTACAACGTTCGTTATGCAAGCAATCCGGTGGATGCAAAGCACTATACAACAGACCGTCTTCGCGGTGAATTCGCTATCGAGAAGGTGTTTGCTCCAGGCGAGGTAAACTGGACATACACCCTATTCGACCGCTTCCTCATCGGTGGTGCTGAGCCAACAACTGCTCCTCTGAAGCTGACTTCTATCGCTCCTCTCTATACAGACAAGCCAAACGATCAGAAAAATCTGCTCGACAACCGCGAGTTGGGTATCATCAACATCGGTGGCGAGGGTACTGTTACCGTTGACGGCAAGAAGTATACACTTGGTTTCCAGGAGGCTCTCTATGTAGGTCGTGGTGCCAAGAACATCGAGGTAAGCAGCAAGGAAGCAGCTAAGCCAGCTAAGTTCTATATGAACAGCGCTTGTGCTCATCAGACATATCCTACCAAGAAGGTTACCCTGAAGGATGCCAACAACATCAAGGCTGGCAGCCTGAAGGAGAGCAACGACCGCGTAATCCACCAGTTGATTATCGACGGTGTAGCCGGTGTTCGTACCTGCCAGTTGCAGATGGGAGTTACTGAGTTGAAGGAGGGTTCTGTATGGAACACCATGCCAGCTCATACTCACCTCCGCCGTATGGAGACTTACCTCTATTATAATGTACCAGAGGGTCAGAAGATTCTCCACGTAATGGGTGAACCACAGGAGACACGTCCTATCTGGTTGAACAACGAGCAGGCTGTGATTGCTCCAGAGTGGTCTATCCACTGTGCAGCAGGTACCAGCAACTATACCTTTATCTGGGGTATGGCAGGTGAGAATCTGATCTACAACGATATGCAGGTAGTGAAGATTCCTACATTGGAATAATAAGATACATGATATGGCAACCTGGTTCATGATGAATCTGAGCCAGGCTTTGCCGTCTAAATAGTAATCTAAAATAAAAATAAGTATAACGCTTAAAAACTTTTTGCAAAATGAGTCCTATTACAACAAGCAAAATGTCCAACTTCCGTTGGGTAATCTGTGCGCTGCTCTTCATCGCAACCACAGTCAATTACATGGACCGTCAGGTTCTCTCTTTAACATGGAAAGACTTTATTGCTCCAGAATTCCACTGGACAGATGATCACTATGGTACCATCACCGGTCTTTTCTCAATCTTCTATGCCATCGCCAACCTCTTCGCAGGTAAGTTCGTTGACTGGATGGGCACCAAGAAAGGTTATCTCATCGCTATCTTCGTATGGTCAACAGGTGCTGTGATGCACGCCGGTTGCGGTTGGGTAGCTATGCAGATGGAAGGATATGATTCTATCGAGGCGCTCCGCATGGTACAGGCAGGTAGTGATGCAGCTGTAGCGATTGCAACAATCAGTGTATGGCTGTTCCTCTCTTGCCGTTTGATTCTTGCTGTGGGTGAGGCTGGTAACTTCCCTGCAGCCATCAAGGTAACAGCAGAGTATTTCCCTAAGAAAGACCGTGCTTTCTCTACCGCTATCTTCAACAGTGGTGCTTCAGTAGGCGCTTTGGCAGCTCCAGCTACCATTCCATTGTTGGCTCGCAGCATGGGCTGGGAGTGGGCTTTCATCATCATCGGTGTGCTCGGTTATGTATGGATGGGCCTCTGGGTATGGCTCTATGACAAACCATCTAAGAGCAAGCATGTAAACAAGGCTGAGCTTACTTATATTGAGCAGGATGAGGACCTTGAAAAGGTTGAGGCTGAGAAAGAGACAGAGACTGCCGCTGAGGAGAAAACTATCGGCTTCCTGAAGTGCTTCAGCTACCGTCAGACCTGGTCATTCATCGTAGGTAAGTTGATGACTGATGGTGTTTGGTGGTTCTTCCTCTTCTGGGCACCAGCTTATTTCTCTGACCAGTATGGTTATTCTTCAGATTCAGGTATGGGTATCGCCCTTATCTTCACTCTCTATGCTATTGTAACCGTATTGAGTATTGGTGGTGGTTACTTGCCAACCTACTTTGTAGACAAGAAGGGTATGAATCCATATATCGGTAGAATGCGTGCGATGTTGATTTTCGCTTGTTTCCCATTGCTCGGTCTGATTGCCCAGCCTATGGGTGAGTACAGTGCATGGTGGCCAGCTATCATCATCGGTTTGCTCGGTGCAGGTCATCAGGCATGGTCAGCTAACCTCTATTCAACCATCGGTGATATGTTCCCTAAGTCAACTGTAGCTACTATCACCGGTATTGGTGCGATGGCAGGTGGTATCGGTTCCTTCCTGATCAACAAGGGTTCCGGTATGCTCTTCACCTATGCAGAGGGTCAGGGTTCAGCCTTCAGCTTCATGGGCTTCGATGGCAAGCCAGGTGCCTACATGATTGTATTCTGCATCTGTAGTGTAGCTTACCTCGTAGGCTGGTGCATCATGAAGGCATTGGTTCCTAAGTACAAGCCAATCGTGGTTGAATAAACATCACATATTTTATATAAGTTAAAAGCTCATTTGCACCAAGGCAAATGAGCTTTTATCATATTTATACTTATAGAGAAAGAATAAACCTGTCCCAATCTTCTGCACTCCCCAGCTTATTAAAGAACTTTTTGTATAATCTGATTCTTATTTTCGAGATGGCTGATGGTGTGCATCCTAACAGACATGCCATATCAGCAGGCTTGCACCCTAATTTGATGAGCATGCAAACATTTAACTCTCGATTGCTGATATCATAAACCGACCAAAGTTTTTCTTTAAAACTTGGCATGAACTGATTAAAGGTATCTTCCATTTGTTTTCTCTCTTCTTTTGTCAGATACTCTTTGGTTTCACTTCTTTTCTTCTTTTGTATCATGATCCCTATATCAGTGTTCTTGATGCTGCCTAAAGCTCGATTTTCTTCTTCAATCTTCAGTTTGTTTATGGCATTCTGCGCTAACAGTTTTTCTTTCTCATCAGCTAATCTTTTCTTCAATTCATCTTTTTCATTTGTAGCATTTATGAGTTGTAATTCTAATTCATCTATGCGTTTGTTGTTTTCTTTTATTTTCTCCAGACTGTTTTGGCGCATCTCTTCTTGCAATTTCTTCAGCATGAATACTTGCCTTTTTTCTTCCTGAGCTCTTCGTCTCAATCTACTGATTAATAAAAAGGCAAAAGTTGTAACTAAGAGTAAAAAAACAGTTGTAGAAGCAAACAAAAGTTTGAATTCATTTTTCTCTTTTGATATTCTGGTGATTCTTTCTTTCTGCTTTTGATAATCATACAGTCCTTTGATTTTTGCCATCATTTCAGAGTTCGTATTTCTCCGAATGCTGTCTACAATATGTGTGTACCGTTCGAAAAATTTTATACTTTCAAAGTTCTTCTCTTTTCCTAGTGATTCTTTTGTAAGAAACTTATATGCTTCTTCTTTTGCATATATGTTTCCTTTATTCTTCAGAAAGGAATATAGCATGTTGGCTTTGGATATATCTGTTTGCTTATATAGATTAGCTGCAATAAAATAAACTGCACTAGAGTCTGCTTTATTGATATTGTGTAGTATGTCTGGAAGCAACTTTTGGGCATTTCCCCAATCTCTTTTATCCGTATATGCAATAACACAATAGCTTTTTACACTATTGATACACCTGATATCTTTAGTGTGTTCAGCCATTTTCAAAGCTTTTTTTAAAAGTTTGAGCGCAAGTGTAGTTTCTCCCTTATCTAAAAGAACAAGGGCTTTGTCTTTCAATATTTTGACCATAGCAATATCGTCTTTTGCGATGAATGCTTCGTTATATGCCTTTGTGTACATATCGATAGCGTAGTCGTATAAGTATTGGTCGTAGTAAATATTTCCAAGTTGGGAATAACATTTGTTGTTTATGTTTAAAATGGTGTCTTTGATACTCGCTGCTTTTGTGTAGAAATTGACAGCTTTCATTGCTTCGTCTTTTTCACTTTTTATTCTGCCTGCATAGTATAAGGCTAATTTTAGAAAAGTATAATCCTTTTTGTTTTGCATATAATTGATTATTCTGCTGATATTTTTCTCGTATGGTTTGATGTCATGATCTGTTAGATCTGTTGCTTGAATCTTTAAAAGTTCACCATACATTTGTTCTTCTTTGTTGAATGAAGAGACATTTATGGTATCGAGGAAATTTGATGCTATGTTTTGGTCTTTGTATAAATCTTTAGCCATAGCATAAAAAAGACTGCGATTATCTGTTCTTTTAGAGCAGGACATAACGCACATAACGATAAATATGTAAATAAACTTTTTCATAATGCAAAGTTAATACATTTATTTGTAATATCTATGCGATAAATGCTTATTTTCCTTAATTTCCCCATTTGTCAAATGGTTGTCAATGTTTATATTGTTTAATGATGCATTTTTTCAATACTTTTGCATCCGAATTTTAATTATTAGAGTAATGAAAGTTTTAGTTTTTATATTTATTGTGTTTTCTTTTCTAGGTGTTTCTGCAGAGGAGAATATGAGTATCGAAAAGGAGTATGATGTAGTTTGCTCTATCTATAATGGTGGTAGACATAATTCTAATAAGGCTCCCCTTCGTTACAATAGAATATTGTTGCAAGTAACAGAATTGATGGTCTCTGTTGTTGATGGTGCTGATAGTCCACAACCCTCAGTGTTGTCTTTTTATTCTGGTGACGGAACCCTTCTTTATAGAAAACAGTGTATTCTTGAAAATGGTGTTGTTATTTCAATGGCACCCGATATAATTAACAAAGTGTCTAGAATTACTATTGTTCTTAATGATTGTGAATTTATAGGTTTTATTAAATAAAAGTTTAATTTTAAGGTTTTAAAAATGAAAAATGTATTTTTTTTATTTGCGCTTCTATGCGCATTCTTTTCATCATGTTCTGATGAAGATGGAGCTAATGTAACAACTTCAAACGTGAAATTGCCACATGTCGTTACAATTAATAGTGGTGACAAGGTAACTTGTAGCTCGAATACTAAATCTCAAGTGAAAGTCTTGGCTTTTGATAATGAGGAAGGCTTTAATCACTTTGTTGGTATTCTAAGGACAAAGACATCACAACAACGAGCTCAATTGGTTAAAAGTTTGGGCTTTGAAAGCTTGGCTATGATTAATGATAAAGCAGATAAGGAACTTGATAAAATAGGTGCAACAGCTTCATCTGTGGATGATTTCAGAGCAAAATATTTGGATTATAAGACAAAGTATGCAGGTATATTAGTAGCTAATGCTGCTGATTCTACAGACTTATCTCTTTATAAACCTGCTTCAAAAGATACTGCTGTTGCTCCGTACTTAGTCGGTGAATGTAATAAAGTTCTAGTTGATGGTGCTCTTCGAGATATCCCTTTTTCTGATGAAATGAATGATGACGATAAGAAAATCTTTGCAACAAGTTATACAGAATATTCGCCAAATTCGACAAGAAGTGTTGAGAAAGACTACACGAGTGAAGATTCTTGGCCAGTAAATGGTTTTATTGAAAAAGATGGTAATCATAAAACAATTTGTTCTGTTTACGTTACTGATGAATTCAAGTTGTTTATACATTTTGGTGCGCAATACAAAATGTGGTATGGATGGAAAAGGGCTAATCGACAGTTCTTTTTTAGATTGGAAAACATGGAAGGATTAGATAAGTTAAATCCGGATGCACTTTCTTCAAATTTAAGTCCGAATACATATTATTTTGGCACATCCAAAGAATTCTATTCATATACAAAAATTAATTTTCATGTAGCTGAAGTTACCCAAAATCCTATTGTTATGATAAATAAATATGAAGTTACAGGTAAAGTTTTTGTATGGACAGATAGAATGTCTGAGAAAGATGCTAATGGAAATGTAATATATCAGAGTACCGGAAGTTCTATATATCCTACACAACACGCTCCTCGTGAAAACTTCCCTTTGTTCAAAAAAGAAAATTCTTTTCCTTGTAAAATATCTTTAGTAGGTAAAAGATAAAAAATGAATGGAATGAATGAAAATGTATAAGAAACTGATTTATGGAGTATTGCTACTCTTGACAATAGCATCTTGTAGCGAATCATCTGAACAAGAAGATGAATATGCTAATTGGAAAGAGAGGAATGATGTGTTTTTCCAAGGTATATTTTTCAAGGCTGATTCAGCAATTAATGCTGGAAGTAATAATTGGAAAATTATACGTAATTGGTCTCTTCAAGAGCAGTTTGGAGTACAGAAAGAAAATTATATCGTAGTGCATGTTCTAGAAAATAGTACAAATACTTCTGTTCCGATTTATACCGATTCGGTTGTGGTAGATATTCAAGGTATGTTAATGCCAACTGATAATGAAGAAAGGAGAACTGTATTTTATACTACGTTTTCAGGGAAGGATAGGAATGTCTCCTCAGATTTGCGATTAACCATTTCTGCAAAAGGAACATTGCAAAAACAAGAAATTGATGGCTTGTCTACTGCTTTGCAGAAAATGCATATCGGTGATCGCTGGATGGTATACGTACCATATAATCTTGCTTTGAAGAATCAAAGTTCTGTTAGTCCTTTTGTTCCTGCGTACAGTACAATGATATTTGACATTACGTTGCTTGGAATAAAACATACGTAAATTTACAAAAAAGCGCATCGGCATTTGTTTGCTGATGCGCTTTTGGGGCTTTATGATTAAGGATTGGGACCTGCGATGGAATCGCAGGGAACGGGGGCGCAAAGAGGGAGAGGGAGCTTTTTACCCTTTTACCTTTTTACCCTTTTACCTTTTTACTTTTTTACCTTTAAATAAATCCTTGCTGTTTGAGGGCTTCGATAAACCCAACGCTCATCGCCTCGCAATCCTTCTTTGTGTATCGGATGTCGGTAAAAACCTGGGCTAGGGTCTCTACGTTGTTGATGCGAACGAACTCCTTGTTCTCTTCAAGAGCTTCCTTCTCTGCATAGAAGTCGTCAATCTTCTCTGGGGTGTAATCTTCGAAATGCTCGTGGTGGATGATGCTGCGCAGAGGGAGACGGTCGCTCAGGGCTGGATGTTCTGCCGGCCAGCCGATGGTCAATGTGGCTACTGGCATTACGAGCTTAGGGAGCTTCAGGGTGTCGATGATCATCTTTGGCATATAAACCGTAGTTCCCAGGAAACAGGTGCCTAAACCGGCTTCTTCTGCTAGGTTCGTAAAGGTCTGGGTGAAAAGAAGAGCATCGGTAGCTGCATTCATAAAAGAGAGAATGTTGTCATAGCCCGGGGTTCCCTTGCGGTTCTCTGCCCAGAGGGTTGTGCGGCGATAATCGGCACAGATGGTGAGGACGACAGGGGCTTCTGTTACCATCGGCTGGTTGAAGTGGGCTGGCGCCAGCGCCTTCTTTCCTTCTTCACTTCTTGTTACCACAACACTGTAAAGCTGCAGGTTTCCCATTGTCGGGGTGTGCTCTGCCTCTTCCAAAAGGCGGTTCAGGAGTTCTTCAGATACTTCCTTCTCTGCATATTTTCTGATGCTTGTTCTGTTCTTAATCGATTCCATATCTTTTTTATTTTATCATTATACCTTATTATATATATAGGAGTTCTGTTCCATTTCAGAACCCTATTTTGCTGCAAAGTTAGTGAAAGTTTCCCAAAAAGTTGTCTTTCTTTCGCTTTTTTAGTGAAATATATGCCAAAACGTTTCAGATTTTAGAAATAAAAGTTTAATTTTGCACCTAAATATGAAACGTTTGATATGAAATATACTGAAAATATGACTTTTGAAGAGGCTTCCAAGGCTCTTATAGATGAATTGAATGCTAATCTGGCAACACTTCATCAGAATTATCATGTAGAACAGTCTGATTGGAATAAACTCTATGATCAGATAGCCAATGTTGTTTCAGAGGAGACTCATCTTCCTGTTTTCTCTCCTGAAGTGATGGAGGTGCGACCTCGAGAACTGGAATGCGATGTGGTGCGATTCCAGAATAATAAGGAGAAATGGGTGGCTCTGGTAGGACTGCTCGACGGTCATCCATACGAAATCTTCACGGGTTTGCAGGATGAGGACGAGGGTATCATGCTGCCTAAATCTGTAAGCAAAGGCAAGATTGTGAAGACCATTCTGGATGGAGGCTTGAAGCGATACGACTTCCAGTTTGTGAACAAGCGAGGCTATAAGATTACGGTTGAGGGATTGAGCGAGAAGTTTAATCCTGAATACTGGAACTATGCCAAGCTGATTTCCGGTGTGCTGCGCTACCGTATGCCTATCGAACATGTCATCAAACTCGTTTATCAGCTCCAGCTTACTTCAGATAATATCAATACCTGGAAGAAAGGTGTTGTGACAGCCCTGAAGAGATATCTGAAGGATGGTAGCCTGATGAAACTTTACGATGATAGCGATTCCGAATCCTAATCCCCAAGATAGAAACTGATATAAACTATGCTTTTCCGTAGTAAGATATACTTGAAGAATGTCCGTTTCCATGCATATCACGGCGTTCTGCCACAGGAAACCCTGGTGGGCAACGATTATGTGGTGAATCTGGAGGTGAGCTATGATTTCTCCAGAGCCATGGAAACCGATGAACTGGCTGGAACCCTCAACTATGCAGAACTCTATGAACTCGTGAAACAGGAGATGGAGATACCTAGCAAACTGCTGGAACATGTAGCCGGAAGAATAGGAAAGCGACTCTTTGCAGAATATCCGACTATTCAGAAAATACAACTCGCCATTACCAAAGTTAATCCTCCTTTTGGAGCAGATTGTGACGGCGCAGGGGTAGAAGTTGTATTAACAAATGATAAAACTTTATAGTAGATTTAGGTTTTCTGATACAAAAGTAGTAATTTTGCAAAATCATCAGAAAGATATGTTGAAGAAAATAACATTCATATTGACCCTATTGTGTATGTTGGTGCTGACAGCGACAGGCGCCAACCGCCGTTTCACGCTCGTTATCGACCCAGGTCATGGCGGCCATGATGCGGGTGCACTTGGTGCTATTTCCAAAGAAAAGAATATCAATCTCTCTGTGGCATTGCAGTTTGGCAAATATGTTGAGCGCAATATGCCGGATGTGAGAGTCATCTATACCCGCAAGACGGATGTCTTTATTCCTCTGAAAGAGCGTGCCAACATTGCTAACCGCGCCAATGCCGACCTGTTTATCTCGGTACATACCAATGCGCTGCCAGCCGGTAAGATAGCCCGCGGTTTTGAAACCTATACGCTCGGTATGCACCGTGCCAAGGATAATCTCGATGTGGCTATGCGAGAGAACTCCGTTATCTCGATGGAGAAGGGCTATCAGCAGACCTATCAGGGTTTCAACCCAAGATCTTCTGAAAGCTACATCATCTTCGAGTTCATACAGGGTAAGAATATGGAGAGAAGCGTAGAACTGGCGCGCAATATCCAGCGAAAGGTATGCAACGGTGCCAACCGTCCGGATAAGGGTGTGCATCAGGCAGGATTCCTGGTTCTCAGAGAAACCTCGATGCCTAGCTGTCTGATAGAGCTCGGTTTCATCACTACTGCCGATGAAGAAAGACTGCTCAACGATGCCAGCAGGGTGGATGATATCGCCCGAGGTATCTACGAAGGTTTTGCGCAATATCGCAATAAATACGATAAATCCATCTCGGTTCCTTATCGAGCTGCGGATACAGAATCGGTGCCGGTTGCCAAGATAGTTTCTGATACGAAGCAGGAGAAGAACGAGCGCCGTGCTGAGGAGGTGGATACTGCGCCGAGAAGAACGGTGAAGCATGTGGAAACCAGAGCAACAAAGGCTAAAACGGTTCAGCAGAACAGAAGACAGAACCAGCAGGATAAACCGGCTCAGCAGAGCAGACAGACGCAGCAGAACAGACAGAACCAGCAGAACAGAACTGTAGCTCAGAACAAGCCGGCACAGCATAAAGCCAATGTAGCCGATGCGCCTGTCTTCAAGCTTCAGATATTTGTCAGCAACCGCATGCTCCGCAAGGGCGATGCCCATTTTAAGGGCGAAACCGGTTATGACAGTTATCAGGAAGGCAATATGGTGAAATATACGATGGGAGCCTCTACCAACTATAATGAGATTTTCCGCTTGCGCAAGACGCTTGCCGAGAAGTTCCCGGAAGCTTTCATCATAGCTTTCAAGAATGGAAAGAAATATGATGTGAATCAGGCTATTCGTGAGTTCAAACAGAACAGAAACCGCTGATTGACCTGAGTAAGGATAAGATATAAGCACGAATATATAAAGAGATAAATATGAAGCTAACAAAAGAAATCAAGATAGCTCTTGTAGCTATTGTCGGTATTTTGATTATGTATTTCGGAATCAATTTTCTGAAAGGCATGAATCTGTTCTCTACCAACAATACCTATTTTATAACGTTTGATGACATCCAGGGACTGGGTGCCTCTACGCCTATTTATGCGGATGGTTATAAGGTAGGTACCGTGGATGGTTTGGAATATGATTACAAGGAGAATGGTCCTATCAAAGTAAAGGTGGATATTATCAAGGATTTGAGAATCCCGCAGGGCAGTAAAGCCGAAATAGTAAAAGACCTGATGGGTAACCTGCAGGTGAATCTGCTTCTGGCAAACAATCCGCGCGAAAGAGTAGAACCGGGTGGTATCATTCCGGGTGCTGTAAACGGAGGCATGATGGATAAGGCTGCCAACCTGGTTCCGGTAGTGGAAAAGATGTTGCCTAAGTTGGATTCTATCCTTACCAGCGTGAATGCGCTGCTGGCTGATCCGGCTCTGGCTGCTTCGCTGCATAATGTGGAAACCATCACAAGCAACCTCACTGTTTCTACACGTGAGTTGAATACGCTGATGGCAGGACTCAACAAACAGGTTCCGGGTATGATAGGAAAGGCAAATGGCGTGCTGGATAATACCAACCGCCTCACAGCTAATCTGGCCAGTCTTGACGTGCAGGGCACTTTGAACAAGGTGAACCAGACTTTGGAGAGTGCTCATCAGTTTACTGAGAAGCTGAACAGCAACCAGGGCAGCCTCGGATTGCTGATGAACGATACCAAGCTGTACGACAATCTGACGTCAACCATGGGTCATGCCGACTCCTTGGTTATCGACTTGAAGGCACATCCGAAACGCTATGTCCATTTCTCTGTTTTCGGCAGAAAAGACAAGTAAAAAGAGTCCGAGCTAAATAAATTTAGTCTAAATAAGATTCGGTATGTTTCACGCCCCGAAATGACTCGCAAACTGTTTGTTTGTTAGCCGTTTCGGGGACGTTACATTATTGTTTCACTGAATTTCAGTCTGCTATATTTGTATTTTAGACAAGTGTTTGGTATTCAGTAATTTAAAGACTATCTATTAAAATGTTTTAAATAAGGGGATTTGCATTTCTCCTATTTTTTTTGTAACTTTGCACGTGATTTCGCATCTTTCGGTGCGTCCCGTCATTTGTGAATTAAAGTATTAATAATATTAGTAATCA